>CANRKY010000015.1 GCA_947631355.1 uncultured Marvinbryantia sp. | reverse complement strand
GGAGCTCTAACAGCTCTGCGCGATTCAGCTTTCGGAGTATCTTATCCGCCTTATCCGCCATCGGGGCTCTCCTTTTTCCGTTTTAAGATAGACAAATCAGGCCTGCCTGATTGCTGCAGCCCAATTTCGGTAATTTTTACAAACTTTTCTGTTTATTTGTAATGTAATTATATGTTTTGTATACTTTCATTTCAACCGTGTTTCCGTGAAGGGCCGGCAACGTGGAAATTGCTTCCATTTACGAAATGAAATTTCCGTTCGCGAAAATTGGGTTGTTTTTGTCCGGAAAATGTATTAGTATAAAATCAGATTTGAGACAGAATTGTCCGGAAATAATGCAACATTTTGGGGGATTTACAGCATGAAAAACAGTGAGGTGAAGACGATCTATCTGTCCGTGGACCGCCACGAACAGCTGATCCTGGTAGACACGATCATTTACGCGCAGGTGACGGATAAGCTGTGTACCATCTGCTTTACGCAGGGGCGGCCGATCCACGTATTTATCACGCTTTCCGCTCTCACGGATATGCTGCCGGAGGATGATTTCAAGCAGATCAGCCGCAGCTGTCTGGTGGCTCTGAAATACGTAAAAAACATCACCGACCGATGCGTGGTGATGTCTAATGGGGACGAGCTCCCCTACACTTATAAAAAGAAGACTTCCATTCTTCTGGCTTTTCAGCAGAACCTGGCCCTGCGGGCAAAGTCTCACGAGTCTATTTCCTGGCGCCTGGATTTTTCGTCTGAGTTCCGCTGTTTTGACCGCTGTCCCATCCCGTTTTTTGTGCTGGAGAGGGCCGCGGATTCTCCCTTAAAGGAGCCGCACTATACTTACCGCTACGCCAACGAGGCCATGGCGACGTTTAAGCGCACCACTCTGGAGGCGCTCATCAGCGCGGTGTTTGTGCCCACGGAAGAGTACGGCGGGGAGAAGTATATTGACTTTTTGGCGGAGGTGGCTCTGGAGGGTGGTATGCGGCAGTGGTATGAAACCAGCGCCGTCACCGGCAAGCGCATCCACGTGATCTGCTACCAGCCGCACTATGGGTTCTGCGCCTGCTTTCTGTTCCCGGCGGAGGAGTGAAGGGGCCAGATGCACAGTCATATGCAGAACACGGCATACAGCGGCACGGCTTTTATGCCGTCTGCCATGCCGAAGTTTCTTCGGGATATGCGTATGCTGTAGGCCGGATGATATTTTTCCCGGTATATCTGCAGGCTTTTTGCTTTTACGTGATCCCCCGCTTTACATTCCACGGGAATCACGTGACCTTCCCGGATGATCAGAAAATCGACCTCTGCGGTGCCGTCTGATTCCCAGTAATACAGTTCATATCCGTTTGCACGGAGCGCGCATGCCACGTAGTTTTCCGCCAGGATCCCGCTGAAATGGGTATTTTCCACGCTCATAAGGTTTGCTGTGGTAATGCCGGTGCGCGCTGTCAGCAGGCCCGTATCGCTGTAATATAGTTTGAAGGATGAGAGCTCCTGGTAGGCCGCCGGAGGCAGGTATCCCTGCGTGCATTTTGTGCATTTCTGCACGATCCCCGCCCGGATCAGCCAGTCAATGGAGTCCCCGTACTGTGACGCCCGCGCGCCGGAACGTATCAGTTTGTACTGAAATTTTTTGTTTTCTTTGGCGAGCTGGGCGGGCAGCGAATCGTACGCCTCAAAGATTTTTACGGTTTCTTTTGGCTCCGCGTATTTCGCCATATCTGCCGCATAGGAATCCAGGATCATCCGGCGGATTTCTTCCTGGGGAAGCACCGCGCCGGGCGAAACTTCCGAGAGGACAGCCGCCGGCATCCCGCCCACAACGCAGTAGTGCTCATACTCCTCCAGCGCCTCCCGGTGCAGCGCATCGGGCAGCACCACGTTTTCATCGAAGTGCTGGCGGATCGTGTCCGCCAAAAGCTCTTTTTGCCTTGCCCACAGATATTCTTCGAAATCCATGGGATAAACCGTCATCATCTGCACCTTCCCCACCGGGAAGGAGAAATTCTCGCGGTGCAGGGCCACGCCCAGCAGGCTTCCCGCCGCAATCACATGGTACTCCGGCGCGTCCTCTGAGAAATATTTCAGAGAGGTAAGCGCCCTCTCACACATCTGGATCTCATCGAAAATGATCAGCGTCTGCCCCGGCACGATTTTGGTCTGATAGTATTTTTCCAGAAACAGGACTACCGCATCGGCGTGTATTTCTGTCTGAAAGTACTGTCCAATGCGAAGATCTGATTCAAAGTTCACATAAACGGTGTTTTGAAAAGCCTGCCGCCCCAGTTCTTTCATGGCATACGTTTTTCCCACCTGTCTTGCCCCGTATAAGAGCAGTGGCAGGCGGCTTCCCGTTTCCTCTTTCCATTTCAGCAGTTTTTCCTGAATCTTGCGCCGCATATCATCTCCCGCTTTCCGCGCAACTTTATACCTTTCTTTCCCTGATATTGTAACACGTCTATAGTGTTTCGTCAATTTTAATGTTGTTTTTTACATTTTTTCGTAGGAATAAATGTTGATTTTTACATTTTTTCTAACGAATCTTTTTCCTTTATTCCTCCCGTGCCCAGTCGTAGGCGTATTTTACGGCCTTTTTCCAGCCCCGTATCCGCTGCGCGCGCTCCTCCGGCGAGATGGCCGGGTAGAAGGTGCGGTTGATGCGGGCGTTCTGCACCACTTCTTCTTTTGAGGCCCAGTATCCCACAGCAAGCCCCGCCAGGTAGGCTGCGCCCATGGCCGTGGTCTCCACGCACTCCGGGCGGTTCACCGGCGCGCCGATGATGTCCGCCTGCGTCTGCATCAGGAAGTTGTTGGCGCTGGCCCCGCCGTCCACTTTCAGGGAACTTAAGGCGATGCCGGAGTCCGCGCGCATGGCTTCCAGCACATCCTGCACCTGGTAGGCCAGCGAATCCAGCGTGGCGCGGATGATGTGATATTTGTTGACGCCTCTTGTGATCCCCACCACGCAGCCCCTGGCGTACTGATCCCAGTAGGGCGCGCCCAGGCCGGTGAACGCGGGCACCACGTAGCAGCCGTTGGTGTCTTTCACTTTTGTGGCCATGTATTCGGAGTCCTCCGCGGAATCGATGAGGCGCATCTCATCCCGCAGCCACTGGATGGCCGCCCCCGCCACGAAGATGGAGCCTTCCAGCGCATAGTTTACTTTTCCGTCCAGTCCCCAGGCGATGGTTGTCACCAGGCCGTTCTGGGAAAACACAGGTTTTTCCCCGGTGTTCATTAAGAGGAAGCAGCCCGTGCCGTATGTATTTTTGGCCTCCCCCGGCCCAAAGCAGGTCTGCCCGAACAGAGCCGCCTGCTGGTCGCCCGCGGCCCCGGCAATGGGGATTTCCCCGCCGAAGAACGATGCGTCCGCCCGGCCGTACACGCAGCTGGACGGCATGGGCTTCGGCAGCATACATTTGGGGATGCCCAGCTCCCGCAGGATGTCTTCGTCCCAGGTGAGGGTGTTGATGTTGAACAGCATGGTGCGGGCCGCGTTGGAGTAGTCCGTCACATGGACCGCGCCTTTTGTGAGCTTCCAGATAAGCCAGGTCTCTACCGTGCCAAAGAGCAGGTCGCCTTTTTCCGCGCGCTCCCGCGCGCCCTCCACGTTGTCCAGGATCCACTTGATCTTTGTGGCGGAAAAGTACGCGTCGATCACCAGCCCCGTCTTTTTGCGGTAGGTTTCTTCCAGGCCTTTGGCCTTCAGGGAATCGCAGTATTCCGAGGTTCGGCGGCACTGCCACACGATGGCGTGGTACACCGGAACCCCTGTATTTTTGTCCCACACGATCGCCGTCTCACGCTGGTTAGTGATGCCGATGGCGGCGATGTCTTCCGCGGTGGCGTTGATCCGGCTCATGGCCTCCACGGCCACACCCAGCTGGCTGGACCATATTTCATCCGCATCGTGCTCCACCCAGCCCGGCTTCGGGAAATACTGGGTAAATTCTCTCTGTGCCACACTGCACATTTCTCCTTTTTGGTTGAACAGGATGCAGCGGTTGCTGGTTGTGCCCGCATCCAGCGCCATGATGTATTTTGACATGATCTTCTCCTTAATCTTCATAGTGTCCGCGGCAGGCGATGATCCACAGATTTCCTGCCTGGTCAATGTCATAGACCAGGCGGTTTTCCTGGTCTATCCTCCTGCTCCACGCCTTTCGATAACGCAATGGCTCTGGTTTTCCTATTCCCTGCGCAACACCATTTCGCTCAATGTCCTTTATTAATTCATTGATTTTCTTTAACGTCTTTTTATCTTGCGTCTGCCAGTAAAGGTAATCGTCCCACGCTCTGTCTGACCACAGCTTACGCATCTTCATCCTCCTCGATCAGTTCATGCTGCTGTCCATTTCCAGCGGCAAGCTGTGCCATGCTGCGGTCGATCATGGCAAGGTATTCCGCGTTTCTTGCCATTTTCATGATCTGGTTGTATTTTTCCAAACTTATCAGAACAACATTTTTTTCATCTTTCCGCGTCACGATCACTGTCTCGTCATTGTCTGTTGCCTTATCACAATAGTCTTTCAGATTGTTTCTTATCGTAGAATAATTAACTGCCAACATAGAATCATCCTCCTTTTTGTACTTTATATTGTACCATATTTTGTACAAATATCAAGAATTTTATGCACGGCGGATCATACATCTATATGCAGTAAGCCTTACATTTGTATGCAATGAATCCTGCGCTTACACGGACGTTGGCATTTTTCTTTATAATTAATGAAGGTATCGCTCAATCTCCATGGTTGATCTTGCGATACCTTCTCCTCTGCTACGGGATCAGATTCCTCTTTTCGCCCCGCAAAAATGCTTCAATATTCAGATATACTTCGTCCATCAGCCTTGCTCTTGCCTCGCACGTAGCCCACGCAATGTGCGGCGTCACGATCAGTTTTGTGCTGTCCTGTATCTCCAGGAGCGGATTTCCCGCCTTCATGGGCTCTGCCGAGATCACATCCAGGCCCGCGCCGCCGATGATGCCCTCGTTCAGCGCGTCCACCAGATCCCTCTCGTTCACGATGGGGCCTCTGGCAACGTTGATCAGTATGGCTTCCGGCTTCATTTTGCGGAATCTTTCCATATTCATCATGTTTTCTGTCACCGCGTTTAACGGCGCGTGCACAGACACGATGTCGGAGCGGCTCAGCAGCTCGTCCAGCCCCACCGACTGGTACTCGCTGTTCTGATTTCTGCCTGAAGTAGAATAGTATATCACGTTGCAGCCGAACATTTCCGCGATCTGCGCCACTTTTCTGCCGATGGCGCCCAGGCCGATGATGCCCCATGTTTTTCCTGCCAGCTCGCGGATCCTGCGGTCTATGTGGCAGAAAATATCACTCTTTACATATGCGCCGGATTTCACGTATTTGTCATAATAATCCAGCTGCTCGATCAGGTACAGCGCCAGGGCAAAGGTATGCTGAGCAACGGAATCTGTGGAATATCCGCCCACGTTCGCCACGGCGATCCCCCTGCTGTCCGTATAAGCTTTGTCAATGATGTTGTACCCGGTGGCCGTGATGGCGATCATCTTCAGATGCGCCGCCTGCTTCAGCGTCTGCTCGTTCATCGGCACCTTGTTTACGATAATGATATCTGCGTCTTTTACCTTTTCCGGTGTGTCTTCTGTGTTGGACTGGTCATACATCACCACATCCCCCAGCTTGTCAAACTGCGACAGATCAATATCGTCCCCAAGGGAATTGCGCTCTAATACTACTATTTTCATCTTTCTGGTTCCTCTCTACAGCCTCTTTAAAAGTTCCTCGCGCTCTTTCTCATAGCCCGGCTTGCCCAGCAGTGCGAACATGTTTTTCTTGTAGCTCTCCACGCCCGGCTGGTTGAACGGGTTCACGCCAAGGATGTAGCCGCTCACGCCGCACGCAAACTCAAAGAAGTAGAACAACTGGCCCAGGGTGTACTCGTCCTGCTTCGGGATGTTCACCACAAGGTTCGGCACGTTGCCGTCTGTGTGCGCCAGGATGGTTCCGTTCATGGCGCTCTTGTTCACAAAGTCCACCGTCTTGCCCGCCAGATAGTTCAGGCCGTCCAAATCCACCGGCTCCTCGCCAATGGTGATCTCGCACTGGGACTCCTCCACATTCATCACTGTCTCGAACATAACGCGAGAGCCGTCCTGGATGAACTGCCCCATGGAGTGAAGGTCTGTGGTCAGGTCTACCGATGCCGGGAAGATTCCCTTCTGGTCCTTTCCTTCGCTCTCGCCGTAAAGCTGTTTCCACCATTCCGATACGTAGTGCAGGCTCGGCTCGTAGTTGGCCAGAATCTCCACCGCTTTTCCCTTGCGGTGCAGGATGTTGCGCACCGCCGCGTATTTCAGCGCGTCATTGTCGGCAAAGCCGTCCTCCAGCGCGTGCTTTCTTCCGTCTGCCGCACCCTCCATCAGTTTTTTGATATCCGCTCCGCTCACCGCGATGGGAAGCAGGCCCACTGCTGTCAGTACAGAGAAACGTCCGCCCACATCGTCCGGAACCACAAAGCTCTCGTAGCCTTCTTCGGTCGCAAGTCCTTTTAACGCTCCTCTGGCTTTATCGGTTGTGGCATAGATCCTCTTTGCGGCCTCCGCCTTGCCATACTTCTTTTCCAGCATCGCCTTGAACACGCGGAAAGCGATGGCCGGCTCCGTGGTGGTTCCCGATTTGGAAATAATATTTACAGAGAAATCCCTGTCCCCGATCACATCGATCAGATGTTTCAGATATGTGCTGCTGATACTGTTGCCCGCAAAATAGATCTCCGGTGTCTTGCGGATCTCTTTGGATACTGTGTTGTAAAAACTATGGCGCAGGAACTCGATCGCCGCTCTCGCACCCAGGTAAGAGCCGCCGATGCCAATCACCACCAGCACTTCGCTGTCGCTTTTGATCTTCTCGGCCGCTTTTTCAATCCTGGCAAATTCATCCTTGTCATAGTTTACCGGCAGGTCGATCCATCCCAGAAAGTCATTCCCCGCTCCGGATTTCGACACCAGCGTTTCCTTTGCAAGCGCCACCGTCTTCTCCATAGATGCCACTTCGGCAGCACTAATAAACTTCTCCGCTTTCGAATAATCGAACGTTACTCTGTTTCCCATCGTTTCTCGCTCCTTTATCTTCAAAATTTGGGTAAAAATAACTGTACCCTTTCAAGGGCTATTTTATCAAACCAAAAACAGATTGTAAAGTGTCACACATCAAGCCATGCCATTTCGTTCGCCGAAGCCAGCCACCTGACCCTTATGCCAAAAATTCCGCCAGCACATCCCGTATGATCCGTTCCTGCTCCTGGGAATCCATCTGCCGCAGAATCTCCCGATTCCGTTCCCGCTCAGCATCGGCAGCGGATTCCCGCATCCCGTCCTTGATCTTTGCCAGATTCGTTTTCAGCTCCCGCTTTTCGCGCTGTGCCTTCGTCTCCTGCACAGCCCGATTCTTCTTGTGCAGCCCGATCACCGCCGGCACTTTCAGCTTTGCCTTCACAGGGGCCGCTGCCGGTTCCTCCAGTTCCGCTTCCTGAAAATTCAGTGCTTCCCCGGAGTGGCAGAGGTAATCTTCCAGCCGCGTCTGCAGATAGGCTGCCTTATAGGGCATGTCCGTCCAGAGCGCCGCAAGCACGGTTCCCGCCGTCACGCCCGCCGCTGTCCACAAAATGTTCTGCATATATGTATTCGAAAGCTCCCCGCGGAAGCAGTAAAAGAAGCCCGCCGCGGCCGCGGCCATACTGATGATAAAGAATCCCGCCGCCAGCCGCTTCCACTGGTGCAGGGTCATGTGCCAGAACCGGTAATCGTATATCTGCCGCCGCACAAAAACAGAAATGTTCATATTGTCATTGCTCCGTTTCCGGTCCGTCCGGAATTTAAACCGTAATTGCTTCATAAATTCTTTCTTTCCCATCTGCGCGTCCGATGCCTCCCGTGTCAGTTTTGCGTACCGACTGCTGATGATAAACTGACAAAGTATCCCCAGCATACCGACTGCTGTCATTGCATACAGCAGCATGTTCGATTCTATGATTGTGTGTATCATAGTGATCCCCCTTTTAAATATTTATTTTCGACTGCGCCTGCGTGTCTCCCCGGGTAATCTGCACTGCGCTGTCACTTGCAGAGTATAAGCCCAAAAACAGAATTTGAAAAGCAGTTTTGCTCGACAAAAAAAGCCCGCAGACATCTTGTTTGCAGACTTTTTCAACCTTAAAAACTTGCAGTAGAACTTCTTCATGCCGGTCACTTTAAGAAGTTTGTGTTTCCCTGTTTTTCGGCGGCTTTAACCTCATATCCCATCTGTGGATGCTCCCCGGCGTTTTCTCTTTAAACCACCGGATAGTGTCGAACGATTTTTAATCCATCCGGCTGATAAATCCCCGGATCAGGCGCACGCTGTGCTCCACCGCCATTTTTTCGAACATTTCATAATCCATGTTCGCACTGTCATCCGCTTTATCCGAAATCGCCCGGATGATCACGAACGGGATATGATTCAGGTAGGCCGCCTGCGCAATGGCCGCCCCTTCCATCTCCGTGCAGAATCCCCCGAACGCGGAGGCAATCTGATCTTTGCGGGCGCGGTCTGAGATAAACTGATCGCCACTCACCACTCTGCCCTCAAAAACCCCGATATCCGGGTTCACTTCACGGCACACATCCTTTGCCAGCCTGCGCATGCCTTCGTCCGCCGGAAAAGAAAACACTTCCATCTGCGGCACCTGCCCCGCTGGATAGCCAAACCCCGTGGCGTCCATATCATGGTGCACCACATCCGTGGATATCACAATATCCCCTATATTAATCTCCGGCTTCAAAGAGCCCGCGATCCCGGTATTAATGATCGCGTCTGCCTGAAATTCATCCGCCAGAATCTGCGTGCAGATCGCGGCGTTCACTTTCCCGATGCCGCTTTTTACCACAACCACCTCATGTCCTTCCAGAATACCTTCCAGAAAATCCATGCCCGCGCGGGTGCAGGTTCTTTGCTGCGTCATTTCCTTTTTTAACTGCGCAACTTCCACTTCCATTGCCCCGATAATACCTGTCTTTTTCATCCTTCGGATCCTTCCTTATGTTTATGTATTAGTCTCTGTATGCAGTGCTTTTATAAAATCTTTTAATCACTATAGAAAAGTCTTTTGATTACTATAGCAATCGCTTTCCATCACTACAGAAAAGCCTTTTGATCACTATAACAATCGCTTTCCATCACTATAAACATTATACGTAGAAATGCAGATTCGTCAAGGGAATATGTCCTGCCCTATGCGCCTCATTATTTTGTGATCGCAGTCCATTTACCATTTTCATCAACATATTGAAACTCTGTTAAACTATCATCCAACATCACTTGAATAAGCAATGACAAATCGTTTACCACATCCAGTTTTGACAGTTCGGATCTCTCTGCCCAGACCATCTCCCCTTCTTCTGATGATGTTAGTTCCCCAGAAAATTCATCTGCGTGAAACAAAAATACAAGGTACCTTCCATTTTCTATAGGAAACTGTTTGACTCCACATAGTTTAGGGTTACGAATATCAAGCCCTGTTTCCTCCTTCATTTCACGGATAACTGCATCTACGATCGATTCGCTTCTTTCGATATGCCCTCCTGGTAAAGTAAATCCCTTCCAGTCATCCTTTACTCGATTTTGCAAAAGGTACTTATCCTTTTGATGGATCAGGCATAAAACGGTTAATTCAACATTTTCTGTTCTCTGCATAAGTAGTTTCCTCGCTCAGTTTCTCTGAAAGTTTATCAAAGTATATTATATTGATTACCTTAAAAATGCGCAAGTAAACATTGAAACATATCATGAAGGCCTATTTTTTACTTCTTGAAGGCCTGTTTTTCTCTAGCATCTCCGCACGTAATATCCCACTCTGGCAAATGCGATCTCATCCCCGGGATGGATCACCACACGTTCATTTACCATAAGGCGTTTCCCGTTCAGGAATGTCCCGTTTGTGGAGTTCAGATCGCAGAGAAAATACATCTTTCCCTGACGTTCCAGTTTTGCATGAACCCGGCTGACAGACGGATGATCGATCACTATGTCGCAGCGAGAATCCAGTTTTCCAACAATGTAGCTTTCTTCTTCCAATATGATGCTGTCTCTCTGTTTCGGGTTTCGGTTCACCAGCACAAGGTGCTGTTCAAAATCACTGTCCTCGTACAAGACGCCCGTGTTGCCCAGCCTGGCCGCGCGTTCCGCCCGGCGTTCCTGCTCCGCAGTCCCTGCCGTCCCATAAGGATAATTTTCATATCTCGTGCGCTCCGTCAGGTATTCCGGCTGCCCCAAATCCGGCTCCTCAAAACGTGCATCTTTCCCGCGCGGCTGTCTGCCATATGTCATTTCTTCATTGTCGCGCGCTCTGCCGTACGCCATCTCTCCCTTGTCGCGCGCTCTGCCGTACGCCATCTCTCCCTTGTCGCGCGCTCTGCCGTACGCCATCTCTCCCTTGTCGCGCGTTCTGCCGTACGCCATTTCATTCTCGTCGCGTGCTCTGCCGTATGCCATCTCTCCCTCGTCTCGCGCCCTTCCATATGGCTCTCTTTCTCTGCGATTGTTTCTGTCATATGTCGGTTCTTCATAATATGGTTCTTCTTGAAAATCTTCTAGGATGCGCTCCGATTCTTTTTTTTCTTTCTTCTCTTTAGCTTTCGCAGACTTCCCTTCCATGGAAAATCCGTAGATCAGGATGCCCACCAGCAGAAAGACGATTCCTCCCGTCTGTGTAACACTCAGTTTCCAAAACCACGCCGCGGCCAGCAGCAGAAGTACCGCCATCACAAAGCAGAGGATCAGAAAAACGCGCCCGGATGTATGCTTTGTTTTCGCAGTATCCTGCGGTTCTTTTTTTGTGGATCTGTCCTGCTTCTTTTTCTTCTTCTGCTCCATCTTTTTCTTTTTTGCCGGTTTTTGCGGTTTCCTGGATTTTTCCGCTCCTTCCGGTTGCCTCAGCCCGGCATACCCCATATCGTCCTCCCACTCCTCCGAGAACTCCATGTTTTCCCACTGTCGCCCGGCGTTCTCCGCCTGCCGGTTCCCATCCTTCCAGTCATAACCATCTTGTGGAAAGTTTTCTTTCGTCCGTCCGATATGGTCTTCCTTCCTGGCGCGCCCCGCTTGCCGATTCCCATTTTTCCAATCATAATCATCTTGTGGAAAGCTTTCTTTCGTCCGTCCGATATGGTCTTCCTTCCTGGCGCGCCCCGCTTGCCGGTTTCCATTTTTCCAATCATAATCATCTTGTGGAAAGCTTTCTTTCGTCCGTCCGACGCGGTCTTCCTTCCTGGCGCGCCCTGCCTGCCGGTTTCCGCTTTCCGGCATCTCGGTTTCCTGCCGCCAGTTGTATGATGCCGGTTCCGTCCCGTTTTCCGGCAGCGCATCGTTGGCGCCATCCTGTGCTATAAGATACTGCTCTGCCTCCTGCAGGATTTTTCCCAGACTGTAGTTTTCTTCCCGCGCCTTCTGATATATTTCAAATCCAAGAAGAACCGCGCGGCTGTCTGCCCGGTCGAGGTGCTCCAGGAGATAGGCGGATAATTCCCGGAACGACTGCACGATGTCCTTTTGATACCCCGGCAGGTAGCAGAACAGCGGCTCCTGCGTTTCGATATCCATGTAGATCATGCCGGGTTCCAGTACGATCTGATCTTCATCCAGCAAATATTTTTTTATTTCCTTCAGCGCCCTGTAAAGCCCCCGCAGCAGCGCCGCGATGTCTTTCGCGCACATACGGTTATTGATATATATGCGCTCCATGGACTGTCTGGAAGTAATGTCATAATAAAATCTGCCCTGTCCGTTTATGCGTTTCAGCGTACACGGCAGCAGCCCCTGGATATGATTTTCCATCAGCATATGAACGCGGTAGTCGTCCTCGCGGATTTCTTCCGGCATTTCCGGAACCATGTAGTTGTGCGTCATATCCCTTTTATATGAGATGTTCATTCTCTGTTCCTCCTCACTGAATTGATCACTTTTGCCACACCGCGTATCTTCTGGATGCGCCTGGACGGGCGTTCCAGCGTGAGCGAAACGCCGGAGCGCACTGCCAGCGCTCCCTGTCCAAAAAGATCTGCCGACATACCCGGAATCTGCAAATTCCCCTCATATGCCACATCAGCCCGGCGATCATCAACGGATGCACTTACCGATACGCCGCGTGTGCCCAGCGTTCTCCCCTCGGCCAGAACCTGCGCAACGGCGGACACGTCTGCGTCTTTGTCGTCCGCGTGCAGGCTTGCATAGACGGCTGCCTCATATGCGGCGCACTGCAGGAAGCCCCGGTCGTGCAGGAAAAAGCCCATATAAATGATCCCCACCAAAACCGGCAGGATGATTCCCATTAAGAGAGACGCCTCCACCGTGTAGCTTCCCCGCGCCTGTAATTTCTGTTTCTTTCCTCTTTTTTTCATGCCATTTATCCGCCTTTTCATAAAATTCTCAAACACCCGCAAGCCAGCCGTAGGTTCCCACTTTTCTCCAAAGCCTGTTTCCTGCCTAAAGCTCATACCGATGCCCACATCCAGTCTGAGCTCACGCCACTGCCTGCGCTGTCTCAGATCAGCAGCCACACGATGTACGCCCCCAGCAGGAAGGGCACAAACGGCAGTGTTTTTCTGCGATCTTTTTTCCATATAAGAATGGCCAGCGACACCGGGCATACCGTCAGCAGGGCCGTCAGCAAGATGCCGGTGCAGGCGGGCGCCCCAAGGATCAGACCCACTGCCAGCAGCACGCACCCGTCTCCGTATCCGACGGATTCCCGTGTCAGCCAGGCCGTCCCTAGAAGGAAAATTCCGGGCAGGATCCCCAAAAGCCAGGAAAGATCCGCACCATGCGCGATCACATTTCCCGCTGCCGCCGCTGCGCTCAGCACAAGCGCCGCGCGCACGGACACTGTCCGCCTTCTGATGTCCGAGGCGGAGGCCATTGTCAGATAGGCCAGTAAGATCAGTTTTAAGAACCACCGCATTTGGAACACGCCCTCCTGTTTCCGATCTCCGATACCGGGATGCTGGTAACGGTTCTTTTCAGCCCGCTGCAGTTTACGGACGAGTGGTACCGGTCTCCGTAATCTGTGATAAATACAGACGACCCGCCGCCCCCGCACCGTTCGCAGGCATGGTATTTCCCGCCGGAACTGTTCCGCAGGCCGGACAGCTCGCTGCGGCTCACACGCTGAATGGAAAGTTTGATATGCGGACAGTTTTCATCTTTGTGGTACACCTGCCCGGTCTGGGTCACCCACACTCTCTCCTCCGTCTCCTCAGCGGCGCCCTCCTCCCCTCCGGATGCGCCGTTTCCGTCCCGTCCGGTCCAGGCGCGCACCCTGGCGCGCAATGCGGCCTTTATGCCGGGAACCGGAAGCAGAGTATAGGTATTTTTTGCGCTGTAGGTGATGGCCAGGTCTATGATATCGTTCTTCATAAACGACGACTTCCACAAGTGCAGCGTGCCGTCTGTGCCCTGAAACGCCGCGCGGGATTCCACTTTTTGTTTGGCATAGACGGCGGAAAGTCCCCCGGTCAGAAGGTCCGCCGCCACGCCGTCCCCCGCGGACACGCCAAGCTGCTGGATGTACGCGTAGGCCGCCATGTCCTTTGCGGTGTCCTGCATCCCCGCCAGCACAGCCGCAGACACAATGGTCACTTTGAAAAACTGCATCACGGCCAGCATGGCAAACAAAAACCACGGCAGCACACAGGCGGCCTCCAGCGTCATGCTGGCGGATATGCCCGAAAATGCCCTCTCTCTGCCCGGGTGCACACACGTTTCTTTTGGGCGAGGTCTTTCATCCTCTCTGTTTTGTTTTTCCGGCATAGTCTGATATGCACGGATCCTGGGAACCGGAAAGAGCATTTTCGGACACCTCCTTTTAATATGCAAAGCTTCCGGACACATGATAGTCTGTCTGTGTCACGCCCGTTTTTAAAAATGCGTTGGATACTTTCAAAAACAGCGGGGGTATGGTGAAATCCGCCGACGCCTGGATCTTAAATATGGCGTTGTCCATGCGGAACGCCGCCGTGGCGAGGCGCGTGCGCATGTAGCCCTCGATCAGATCCAGTGCGCGCATGGCATATTTCTTTTTGTTTCCCAGCGTGAACAAGATCTGCAGATACTCTGCGTAGGACAGCCCCTCCGTGGAAGATCCGTCCGTGCCTTTCAGCACCAGCAGGATATCCGCCAGCGAGGCAAGCCCCAGTTTCCAGGTGGACGCGTCTTTCACAACCGGCACTTTTCCTCCGGCCAGCAGCTGGCGCACATCCACCAGGCTTTCCCCGTACGCCCACGCCAGCAGGAGCGCGTAGGCTGTGACCGTGACCACCCCGGGCACCGGGATCCAGCCCACCAGGGCGGCTGCCATGGCGTTCGCCGCCGACATGCTGACCTCATCGCCGGACAGATACGCAAAGTTCGACCCCTCCCGCAAAAGCAGCAGTCTTGTGATCACGCTTTTCAGATTCTTTTCATCACTGTCTTTGCCGCACAGTATGTATTCCAGCCCGTAATCCAGCACTTGATCCTTTTCCTGATCCGTAAACAGCGCAAACCGCTCAAACAGATATTCCTGAAAGATCAGATTGTCCACCAGCCCGCCGTATTTTTCCTCCACCGGCAGATTTCCCGTCCGGCAGTGCCTTTTTGACGGGCTGTTCTCGGGAAGTGTCTTTTGCGACACAATGCCCCTGTCCGCGAGCACCAGCCCCAGTATCCCCTCGTTTTTCATCTTTTTTATGATCGTTAATGGATTCCTCGACTCCGGGACAGCTGGTGCCTGGGGCACCTGCAGTTCCCCATCTGATTCCTTTTGTTGTTCTTCCAGCTGTTTTCGCTGTTCTTCAATAGACGCCAGTTCCTTTGCGACATTGCTGTCCTGGCGCTCATAATTCTCTCCCGCTTTCTCAAGCTCCTCACCCTCCTTCATTCTGTTCATCCACATATTCACTGCCTCAGTGGGAAAATTTTCCCGCATAAATCCCACGGCCTGCTGATAAAACGCTTCCCCGTTCCCGTCTGTGGCCAGGCCGATGCCGATGATCCTGGCCTCCACCATGCGCAGGCCAAACGGGTCGAACCTGGCGATGAGCTCCCGCTTGTTGGGATCCACATTGTACGCCATGTAGTCTGTCAGCGTATCGCTCAGGCGCTCTGTGCTGTAGGAGCCGGTTCCGGCCGCCCCGTCCAGGAAAAAGACATCATATTTTTCCAGCAGTTCCCGCTCGAACGCGCCCATCACGGAAAACATTCCCATATCCAGCGCCGCCGCGGCTTTTGCCCTGCATCCCTGCACCCGCGCCGACTCCACGGCGGTACAGAGAAGGGACAAAAACAACACGCACACCAGGCTTAGAAAAACTGTAATTGTCCCTTTTCTATCGTACCTTTTCATCTGCCGCCTCCAATAAATATTTCTGCTTTCGCTAAAGACTGCCGCTTTTCCTAAATGCCGTCTTCGCTAAATACCGCTGCTTCGATCAAATACCGCTTTTGCCAGTTACCCTGCTCTGATTAGATACTGCTGCTCTGGCTCACGATCTTGCCGAAGATGCTGTTCACCAGACTGGTAAGCTGCGTCTTAAAAATGATAACCAGGCCGATCAGGACCACGATGATCAGGATGATCTCCACGGTGCTGATTCCGTCTTCCTCCTCATACAGTCTTGTAAAAAAACGCTTCATTGCCATACCCTCACCTCCCTTCTGTGTCAAAAAGCCAGCATGGCGGGAACCATCAGGATGACCAGTACCACCAGCAGCATAAGCACCATGGGCAGCAGCAGTTTTGTGCCCGCTTCCTCCCCCAGTTTTTTTGCCATCTGGCGGCGCTCCTCCATGGACTGCTGCGCCTCCTCCTGCAGAATATCCGCAAGTCCCTGCGAACCTTTCTGAAGGTTTGAGGACAGCATGGTTCCCAGTTTCACATAGGCATTCCCGCCGCAGCGCCTGCCGAAGTTTTCATACGCGCGGGCTTCCGGCACGCCGCTTTTCATCTCGTAGCACGCCCGGCGCATCTCCTCGTACGCAAAGCGCACTTCCCTGTTTTTTTGGCGCGCATACTCCGCGGCGATCTTCACAAATACGTTCTTCATGGTAAGCCCCGCATTTAAAAGCATGCTCATTTTAAACAGCAGATCCGGGTAGTCCATCGTCATCTGTCTTCGGCGCTGCTCCTCTTTTTTCTGAAGCTCCTGCTTCTTCCCCGTCCACGCGCAGACTGCCGCCAGCGCGGTCAGCGCCAGGCAGATTCCCGTCACCTGGGTGTGCGGCTCCTGCCAGATCAGTTTCTGCCCGTCCACTTCTTTTGGCAGGCGCAGAACGGTTTCCTGGGCGCTCTGCCTGTCCGCCGCCTCCACTTCCTTTTCCAGCGCCCGGCGGAGCAGTTCCTCGTCGCTGTAGTCGGGCGGGAACAGGCACAGGCCACATTCGTAGATCCGCACCTGGTCCTCGCAGGTGAGGGTAGCCTTCAGCTGCAAAAGCTGCCCTTCCTCGGGAATGTCTTCCGTGATATAGCCCTCATCATCCAGCAGGCCCGCGGGCTCCTGGGTCCAGACCACTTTCACCTTCCCGTCCGCCAGGGTGTACGGCAGGCCCACTTTTTTCTGCACCCGGTCCGGGGAGGCGTTTTCCCCCAGGATGGCCGGTTCGATCTCCTGCATCGCCTGATCCAGAAACTGCGCTTTTTCTTTCTCGGTGTACTGGCGCTCATCGATCTCTATCTCCATCTGCTCCGTGTGGGCTTCCTCCCCGATATACACCTGCAGCTCCTGGGAGCGCTTTCCCTCCCCCTGCGCCGGGCGGTTTATGGCGTAGCCATCGATCAGCAGCGTGGTGCCGGCGGCCATCGCCTGGATCAGCAGGGACGCCCCCGCGCCCGCAAAGAGCACCAGCAGCACATCCCCAAGCCGCTCCACGGCGAAGGGCGTGACGGCGATCTCTTTTTTTATCTTCCGCAGCTTTTCCAGGATCAGGCACGCGGCTCTGGCGAACGCCCTGCGTACGCCCCGCAGGGCCAGTCCCCGGGGCAGCCGCACGCGGGCGGAAATGCCCAGCAGAGCCGCTATGCCTGCTAAAATCACAAGGCAAACGATCATTTTTTACACCTCGATATTTACAATCTTTCTGCCCCAGAACCAGGCCAGGCCGTACACAGCCAGGCACAGGCTCATGATAAGGATCCCCGCCGGGTTGTGGTACATCCCGTCCAGAAACCCCGGGGATATGGTCTGCACATACACCAGGATCAGCGCCGGGATGGCGCTCATAATGTTCTGCTCCATCTTTTTCCCGGAAAGGCAGGTGGCGATCTCCCGCCGGGTTTCTTCTTTCTGGCTCACGCAGAGCACCGTGTTGCGTATGATCGCGATCAGGTTTCCGCCCGTGCGCTTTGCCACGGCAAAAATGTCCGCGAAGTTCTGGATGTCCTCTATCCCGCTCCGGTTGGCCAGGTACAGCAGCAGTTCTTCCAGGCTGCGGTTCATGCCCAGCTGGATGACGATGTAGCGGAACTCTGTGACGATCATGGCTGTGTCGTCGTACATGGTGCGCAGCTCCCGGTATGCCAGCTCGAACGCCGTCTCCACGGAGTAGCCCGCGCTTAATGACACCGACACTGCCTGCATGCCGTCCAGGAACTGCCGCGCAAGCTCCTGCCGCCGCTTTTTGATCAGGCTTTCCCTGCGGAGCTTTAAAAACTTTCCCCACAGGGGAAGGCACAAGGCGAACGCAAGCGCGGAGCGGTAAAACAGATAGCTCACGGCGGTCGCCAACGCCGCGAACATCCCCACGCTGCAGAGCATTTCTCTCTTTGAAAATTCGTACTGCCCATAGTCCTGCATCTACCAGATTCCCGCCCTTTCCAACTTTTTCCGCTGCTGCAGCTCGTCTTTTTTCACAAGCCGCCCCACCACCTTTTCCCCGCCGCCCCTGCCCTCCTCAAATTCAAAGAGGGTGTGGGTGAGGATCTCCTCCGTCTCATACCGGTACCCGGTAATCTCCACGATCTCCAGCACTTTCCGGCTTTTGTCCCGCATCCTTCCCAGATGGATCAGGATGTCCAGGCCGGAGGCGATCTGCCTGCGCACGGCGGACACCGGCAGTTCCATCCCCATAAGCACCATGGTTTCCAGCCGGGCCAGCATGTCTCTGGGGTTGTTTCCGTGCCCGGTGGAGAGGCTGCCGTCGTGCCCGTTGTTCATGGCCTGGATCATATCGATGGTCTCCTCGCCCCGCACTTCGCCCACGATCACGCGATCCGGCCTCATACGCAAACTCGCCCGGATCAGGTCGCGGATGGTGATGGCGTGCTCGCCCTGGGTGTTTTCTTTGCGCGCTTCCAGCCGCACCAGGTTCGCCACGCCCTGTATCTGCAGCTCCGCGTTGTCCTCGATGGTGATGATGCGCTCGTCTTTTGGTATAAAGTCCGAGAGGGCGTTTAAAAACGTGGTCTTCCCGGAGCCTGTGCCGCCGCTGATGAAGATGTTGTACCCCGCGATCACCAGCTTCCGCAGAAAGTCCACGGCTTCCTGGGTGATGGTGCCCCACGCCATAAGCTGGCGCATGTCAATGGGGTTTTTGGGAAACTGGCGGATGGTGATGATCGGGCCGTTGATGGCCACCGGCGGCAGCACCATGTTGACCCGCGCCCCGTTCTCCAGCCTGGCGTCCACGATGGGCACCGTGGCGTTCACAATGCGGTTGCTGCGGGCGGCGATGGACTGCACCAGGTCTTCGATCTTCTCGCGGGAATAAAAACACTTGTCCCATTTGGTCACCCGCCCGTTTTCCTCGATGAACACCCCGTCCAGCCCGTTTACCATCACTTCCGTGATCCGGTCGTTGTCCACCAGTTCCTGCAGGATATCCAGTTTCCGCACGGAATTAAACAGTTCTGTCCGCAGTTCGTCCATGCGCCGCAGGCTGCGGTACTGCCCCTGGGTTCTTTTCAAAAGCAGGTTGTCGATCTGTTCGTATATTTCCTCATCGCTCAGCTCTCTGGACGTATCCAGAAGGCTCATCAGCTTTGTGCGAAGTTCGTTAAATTCCGCCTGTTTCGGGGTCATAGCCCGCCTCCCGCCTGAGCAGCTTTCTCACATAGTCTCCCATTTCCCCCGCCGCCAGCTGTTCCGCGAGATACTCCCCGCCCGCCGGCATGGCACACGCGGGCAGTACAAGCTCCTGTGTTCTTTCCAGGATTTCCGTATACTCCATCTCTTTCAGCAGCTGCTCGTACTGTTCCACTTTGGCCCTGGAGACGCGGTCCGCGCAGACGGGCATATAGATCCTGCTGCACTGCGCCAGCAGGGAAAACACATCGCTCACCGTGTTCCCGATATCCAGGATGACCGTCTCGTAGCTGCTGTACGATGTGATCTCCTCCAGCAGGCGCTCCCACTCCTCCGGGCGGATCTCCCGCAGATCCAGGGGAGACTGCGCCGGGGGAAGGTAATCCATCGCCCCCATTTTCTGCACGGCGGCGTTTAGCTTCACGATCACGCTGCCCCGGTTCTGGCGCAGGAAATACAGGATATCCGTGATATCCGTCAGCGCCTGGTGCCCCAGCAGCGCGGAAAACCCGGCGTAGTCCTCCAGATTGATATACAAAACCGACTGTCTTCTCGCCAGAACCTGCCCCAGCGTCAGGGCAAAGCTGGTCTTCCCGCACCGTCCGATCGGTGAATATACTGCGCGCACGGACACGCTCTTTTTGGCGAGGAACACCGGCTGCGCCGTCTGCTGGCGCGCGTAGCAGCTCATCACCTCCGACACCAGGCTTTCGGAAGACTGGTATTTATACACCAGCGGATAGTCCCCGTATTCCTGTAGCACTTCCCCGTCCGAGAGCACAATGACCCTGCGGATGTCCATCTGGCGGATCTCATCGCACATCATCCGGTCGGAAACCAGCAGAAGATCCAGCGGATTCTGATCCGTGTACGCCCGCAGTTCCTCCAGGCTGACAAACACAAACGTATCAAACGGGATGCTCTGCCGCTCCGACAAATACTCCATCAGGTTGCTGGCGTAGGTTTCCTCGGCATCCAATATCGCAAATTTCTGTTTCTTCAAAATAGTCCTCCCATGACCGGCAGACTGCCGATCAGCACCGGGATGGAAAAGTGCAGGTACGCGCCGCTCTCCTCCGGCACAATGTACGGCACCCACTTTCCGCTCTCCCGGACTTTACATATGTATTGGCAAAAATATTGCAGCCGCTGCCGCAGTACGCCGCTTCGCAGCACCGCGGCCACGGAAAAGATCCCGGCGGCCAGAAACGAGAGACAGACGCACTTCAGGCTTCCCTCCATCCCGAAAAAGCTGCCCGTCATCATCAGCAGTTTGATGTCTCCGGCGCCCAGCATCCGGAAATAGTGCAGCACTCCCAGAAGCACGAGCGGCGTCAACATTCCCCCCGCGAACCGCAAAAGCCCAGGCGGTCCGTTGGAGCTCCACTGGTAGGCCCCCGCCATGATCAGGCCGCCGGTGATCAGGGCGTTCGGAATCTTCCGGCTGCACAGATCGCACATCACCGCCGCCATCTGAAAAGGAAGCAAGTAAAAAAACAACATTCCTGTGTCCTCCCTTCTGTTCTCATATGCTGAAATTGATTGTATTATATATGATATGTTTCAGTAAGTCAATAGTAAGAGTTTGATATTTTTATTAACTTTTTATAAATTCAGTTTTTATAAATTTAAGAATCGTTTTTTTGTGTGTGTAAATCGTTAATTAATCACCCTTTCATTTCAAAACATCACTTTCTTATTCAGAAGTCATCCATTCAGAAGCCATCCGGAAGTACCCATTCCTCCATTTCTGCGCGCACACTGCTTCGGCCTGTGTTCATTCAAAAGCCCACACTCCGCAATTATTCAGTCTTACTCCGCAACTATTCAGAAACATCTTGCATTGGCAGGGCAAAAATTGTATAATATTACAGTAATACTGTCAAAAATACAGTTAAGATCATCAGAGGACAGATAACGTCCGAATCGACAATAAGGGGTTATTATGACAAAAAAGAGGCGCTACTCCATCGGTGTTCTGATCGGCGGAGTGCATACGAACTTTCCGAAAGAGATCATCAAAGGCGTGATCCTTGCATCCATCGAACTGGATGTAGATGTCTATTTTTATCTCGGCACACAGACAAAAGGGTTTTTCCAGGATGTGATCGGCGTATATTCCAGCAACTCTTACGACTACCAGTTTAATTCCATCCACGATTACAGCCTGATCAGCGGTCTGGACGGCCTGATCATCAGCTTTGGCACTCTGGGAAAATATCTGAACAATCCGGATGTGAAAGCGTTCGCCGAAAAATTCAAATCCATTCCCACGGTCTTTCTGCAGGAACGGGTGGAGAGGGAGAACTGTCATTTTCTGATCTCCGACAACTATCAGGGCATCTGCCTGGTCATGGAGCATCTGATCGAGAAGCACGGCTGCAAGAAAATCCTGTATATGGACGGCCCGGAGAATAACACGGATGCTGCGGAGCGCAAGCAGGCCTATCTGGACATGATGGAAAAATACGGTCTGCCTGTCACGCCCACCATGATCGAGCGGGGCGATTATTCCGAATTTGTGGACGCGGAGGTGGAGCGGCTGCTGGACAACAATCCCCACGCCGACGCCATTGTGTTTGCGAACGACGATATGGCCGCTTCCGCATATAAAGTGTGCGCAAGGCGCAGCCTTACCATAGGAAAGGATATTTTACTCACCGGCTACGATAACAGCGAGACGGCCACCGGTCTGCTGCCGCCCCTCACCACTGTGGCGCAGGACGCGATCGCCATGGGGCGCGAGGCCGTGTATGATATGATAAAACGACTGCGGGGGAAACCAGTGGAATCCAAACGGATCCCTGTCTCCTTTGTGCAGCGCGAATCCTGCGGGTGTCTTCCCGTGAGCATGACTGAGACGCGCTCCGCGGATCTCTCGCTGGAGATCCAGAAGCTGACGCACACCATCGCCCATATGAAGCAGGACGCCATTAATTTCCAGCGCAAATCCTGGGTCATTCCGCTGCTGGCGCGTGACCTGAACGACTGCATCGATGATGAAGCCGAATTTTGCTTCCAGATCATGAATAAAATGAAGGAGCTGCACGCAAACAGCTCGTATCTTTTCCTGCTGGATCCGCCCATTATCTACGAGGGGATCAGCGATTCCATCTGCCCGGACGGCCTGCGGCTGGCTTCCTATTATCGCCACGGGCGCGCCATGTCTTACCAGGTGAACGACCGTCCCCTGGTGACAAAAGAAAACAATATCTCGAAAATCATGGACGACGGCGACCGCCACAAGTTCATGATCTTCCTGCTGTTTTCCGGCGAGCGACAGTACGGCCTTCTGGCGTGCGATATCGAGCAGGAGGATTTCTCTTTCTTCTATGTGGTCAGCCTGCAGCTGGGCCTCTCCCTGCGCTATCTGGAGATCAGCAGGCAGGAGGCCATGCACCGCCATGCGCTGTCTCACGACATAGAGGTGATCCGCGACCAGAATCGCGTGCTGGACATCATGTCCAACCACGACGAGCTGACCGGGCTTTTGAACCTGCGCGGTTTCACGGAGCAGGCCGGTGTGCTGCGCAAGCAATTCGCCAGCCCCCACAAGGCATACATGATCTATGGGGATCTGGATCATCTGAAAGAGATCAACGACAGCTGGGGACACACGGAGGGAAATTTCGCGCTCTGCTCCCTGGCAGACATTCTGCGGGAGTCTCTGCGGAGCACCGATCTGATCGCCCGCATCGGCGGCGATGAATTTCTGGCTCTCGTGGTATCGGATCAGGACGCCTTCGACGAAGTGTTCCGCGCGCGCATAAAAAATGCCTGCGAGACACTGAACGCACAGTCGGAAAAGCCGTATTATGTTGAAGTTTCCCTGGGGATCGTGGGATTTTCCTTTGATCAGAGTACGGATATTCAGAAGATGGTGGCCGAGGCGGACAAAAAGCTCTACGAATCCAAAAAGAGGCGCCGCCCCTCTATCCGGAAACCGTGAACCGCAATCTAAAATGCGCAGAATTTCCAATGCGCAATGGAACTTTGAACCGCAATCTAAAATGCGCAGAATTTTCAATGCGCAGTGAGACTTTGAACCGCAATCTAAAATGCGCAGAATTTCTAATGCGCAGTGGGACTTTGAACCGCAATCTAAAATGCGCAGAATTTCTAATGCGCAGTGGGACTTTGAACCGCAATCTAAAATGCGCAGAATTTCAATACACGATTGCGCTGTGAATTGAAAAATACAACAAAAAAAACGCGGCGAAACATCTGCACCCGGATCTTCTTTACCGGGCAGGCTGTTTCGCCGCATTTCTTTTAAAAAAGGAAGCCTATATAATTATCCACATCTTTTGATCACTTCCAGGCACATGCGCCCGTTGTGATACGGACATTTCCACGGCTGCACAATGGGCCGTTCCTCCGTCATGCTGCCATCCATGTTCACATATTCGAACCATTCGGAACCCGCGCGCTTGTCCACCAGGTAATCCCGGATAAAGCCCCAGGTTTCCTCCGCCGCCTGGCGGTATGTCTCCCCGCCGCCGTGCTGCCATGCGTTCAGGAAGCCCACCACAGTCTCGGCCTGCACCCACCATATGCGGGTTTCATTGATCACGCCGTTCTCCGATTCGTTTGCGAGGGAGTGGTTCCGATACGCCTCCTCATAGACGCAGGCCGCCAGCTCTCTGGTGATGGCCCCCATCTTTTCTGTGTAGGAAGCATCTCCCAGCACATCGCATCCTCTGTCGATCAGCCAGGAAGTCTCTATGTCATGTCCGAAAGAGTGCAGGTCGATCAGCGTGTTCCAGTCGTTATCGAAGAACACTTCCAGACGCCGCTTCGCCGGATTATACACCTTCTTTTCGAAGGTATCCAGCATATACAGCAGCCTCTCCTTCACTTTTTCATCCTTGGACACATCGTAAAGCTCCGTGTACGCCTCAAACAGATGCAGGAGCGTGTTCATGGTTTTGTCCGCCAGCACGCCATTCTCCGATAATTTGTCATTGTCTGCCGGCTTGAAGTCCACCGTGTACGCCTCGCCGTATCCGGCAGGATCCGTGCACTTTTCCTCCACCAGGCGGAACAGCTCCATGGCAGTCTCCAACGCCTCCGCTTTCTGGCTGGCGCGGTAATAGGACGCCAGGGCGTAGATCGCAAACGCCTGATTGTAGGTGTGCTTTGTCCCGTCCTCCATCTTCCCATCATATGTGACAGACCAGTACACGCCACCGTTGGCTTTATCTATGCAGTGCCCCTTTAAAAATTCATAGGCGTGATCCGCCTCCTGCAGAAGCGAACTGTCCTTCAAAACAAGATACGCGTTGGAAAAGAACCACAGGATCCGGCTGTTTAAAATGCAGCCCTTCACCGCCTCTTTATCGAGATGCAGATCGTAGTCCAGCAGCCCGTAATAGCCGCCGAACGCGTCATCCCGCATGCTTTTCCAGAACGGAATAATATTTTCTGCTAAATGTTTTCTGATCTCCTCAACAAACATGCCCAGTTCTCCTTACTAATAAACCGTAATCTTTATAGACGCCTTCTGGCCGCTTCCGTCTTTTGCCGCCGCCGTGATCACCGCGGTTCCTTTTCCAACCGCTTTCACATTTCCGGAGGCATCCACCGCCGCAACCTTCGGATCTGACGATGTCCATTTCACTTTTTTCACCGATGCATTAGCCGGTGAAAATTCCACAGTCAGCTTCTGCGATGTTTTTTTCTGCATTTTCAGCCCGACAGCCGTACGGATGCGGATCTTTTTCACCGGGACGATCGCGCGCACATCGCACACGGCCTTCACCCCGTTGCCCGCCGTCACGGTGATCCTCGCCTTTCCGGCGGCCTTCGCCTGCAGCACGCCGCTGTTGTTCACAGCCACCACAGCCGGATTGCTGGAAGTATAGGTGCAGTATCCCGCGTCCTTTCCATTGCCGGCTGTCACTTTCAGCCTGGCTTTTGCGCCTACCTGGATAACCTTATTTTTTTCCGCGGTCAGGGACTTGATGCTGCCTGCCACCTTCACCGCAACTTTCACTTTGGTGCCGTCCTGCGCCGTTCCGGTAAGCACTGCCGTTCCGGCCTTCTTTGCGGTGATCATGCCGCTTTCCACCGTCGCCACCGCTTCCTGATTGCTGCTCCAGGTCAGCTTGTCCACATTTTTGAGGCTGTACTTTTCCCCGGCGCTCATCTTTAACTTACTGGGCACCACAGTCACCGTACAGTACGCCGAATCGTTATTGTTCAGGCGCACCGTGATCCTTGCAACTCCCTCGCTTTTCGCCGTCACGCGGCCCGAAGCGGAAACCGAAGCCACTTTCGGATTGCTGGAAGTCCAGCTGGCCACCCTGCTGGCCTCCGATCCGGAAAGGATACTATATTTCAGTTTTTCCGATGTGCCCGCCTGCAGGACGCTCTCCTGCGATGCCAGCTTTACGGTCGCGGTATTTTTCACACTGCCGTGCACCGTCACATCCGCCGCCAGTGCCTGCAGTCTCTTGCAGGCTGCTCTGCTCTCCATGCGCGACATCCCAGAAAACGTGGGATAATATGTACTGTTCTCCGGATTTTTTCCAAACAGCGTGGCGTACATCACACTGGCCGACAGGTATGTTCCCATTTCGCTGGGATGATGATCGTCTTTCGCATATAGCTGGATATCCGGCATGGTGTACACGCCGCGCAGCATGGCAATGCCCGTGGGCGCAAGCGCCATTTTGTGTTTTTTCGCAAGGTTATAATACGTCGACTGCGTAACGCTCAGGAACTCATCCTGATCGGATACCGGCAGTTTACTATAAATCCGATGTCCGGACCGCACCGGCCAGGTGAGGAAAAGCACTCCCTTCGCCCCCGCCTTTTTGATGAGCGGCTGCAAAACCTGCAGCGCTTTTTCCATCCCGTTCGCGCCTGTTATGGCCTCATAGCTCTGGCCCTGCAGCACCACGTAATCCCACTTCTGGCTGGTGAGGAGTTTTTTTAACTGATTGCTAAACTGCACATCCGCTTTATTGACTTTGTTCGGATAGCCACACTGGCGCAGCGTATGCCCTCCGGCCACAAGCATGGTCACCTGGGGAGAGATGCCGCCGCTTTTGCAGTACTTTTTAAATACCTGCTCAAAGTTATTTCTATATGTAAGACTGTTTCCCACAAACAGGATCTTCGGATTCTTATTCGCTGTTCTGGCCGCCGTCTTTGGCAGCGTGCCAAAGAGGTCAAAGCTGGCCTTTGCCTGCACATTCCCCACGCCAAACAGCAACAGAACCAGCAATACGATGCCAAGACCTGCCGCTTTTCTTTTTTTGCTCATATGATCCCCTCTGTTAAGCAAAATTTCTTCTATAGATAAATATATTACAGAAAAAATTTTTATGCAATCCCTTTTCTGTAATTTTTCCCCTGATTTTTCCGCAATATCTTCCCGGATTCCCCTATTTCATGGCGCCATCCGCCTCTGATACAGGGCGCCTTTTCCACAGGATAATTCCCAGGAGCAGTAGAAGTCCGCACAGGGAAACCGCCGTGCCCATGTTCCGCATCGGTGTGCAATATCGCAGCACGATCTCGTGATGCCCCGCCGAGAGCGGCAGCGCGCTGAACATATAGTTCGCCTTTAAAATATCCTGCTCTTTTCCGTCCACATAGGCCTTCCAGCCGCCATCGTACGGTACGTTCAAAAGCAGGATCTTCTCCCGCGCAAGGTCTATGGTTCCTTTTACGGTATTCACGCCGATTTCCTCGTTTTCCAGAACATCTTCCCGCAACGCGCGGATATTTTCCGCATAGCTGTCCACGGGCTGCGACCAGACATACAGCCGGTCGAACGAGTAGAGGCCCTTTTTGGGAAACGTCAGGGTGATCTCCTCCACCCCGGATTCGCTGCAGCCCAGATTAACCGCATAGGTATCCCGGTTTGTCGGCCACTGGGATTCATCAGACTCAAAATAGAAGCTGGTGCTGTCTGTGCTTCCGTCCGCCATCCGGGCGGCCACCTCAACGTATACCTGCTGCGCCGACGCCTGACAATCGTAGCCGCTGAGGCACAGATATTTTTCTCCCGCGCCCGCATGGTCGGTCACCTGCAGAACCACAGAACTGTTCGCCTCCAAAACTGTAATGGTATTTTCCTGGATCTGCACGTTTTCATCCGTTGATACCATGCGGTATTCCAGCTCGCTTCCGTGCAGAACCGGCGTA
>CANRKY010000014.1 GCA_947631355.1 uncultured Marvinbryantia sp. | reverse complement strand
GCTCTGTACGGCACGGACTATACGGACGAGTCGATGATCGAGGGGGTGCGGCTGGAGGATGTGCTCTTTCGGAACATGAAGAACGACATCGCGTTCCAGGTGGGAGGCCAGCAGATCATTTTGGGGGAGCACCAAAGCACACCGAGTGCGAACATCCCCCTGCGCAGCCTGTTGTATGTGGCGCGGGAGTATGAGCGATTGATCCCCGAAAAAGCGCGCTATCGCAGCAGGCTGGTCGAGATACCGTGGCCGGAGTTTTACGTGTTTTACAATGGAGAGGTCAACCGCCCATCGGAGATGGAGCTGCTGCTGTCAGACGCGTTCAAGACACCGGAGGTGTCCCTGGGGGATAAGCCGAAGCTGGAGCTGATCGTGAAGATGATCAACATCAACCCGGCCAAGAAAAACCCGCTGCTGGCGAACTGCCGCGTGATGGGAGAGTACAGCCAGTTCGTGGAGGAAGTGCGCAGGCATAAAGGGGATAAGAGGGCATTGGAGAGATCCGTGCGCCAGTGCATAGCGGAAGGGATCCTTGCGGATTATTTAAGCCGAAAAGGCAGTGAGGTGGTCAATATGCTGATGGCAGAGTATGATTACGACATGGACATAGCGGTACAGAGGGAAGAAGCGGCAGAAGAAGCTGAGGAGCGAGGCGAGGCGCGAGGACGTGAATTGGGCCGCGCAGAGGGCATGGAGCTGGGTCGCGCAGAAGGCATGGAGTTGGGCCGTTCAGAGGGCATAGAACTGATGAAGAAAGCTTTAAAGCTGCATGCGCAGGGCAAGGACGCAGAGGAGATTGCCGGGATTTTGGAGATTCCGGTGGAGCAGGTGCGGATGATGCTGTCGTAAGTGTCAGGTTATACCATGGATTGATTTTTTCAAAGATACGAAAAAGAAAAATAGCGCATCAACGAACAGTACAAATCCTCGAAGGGGATGGCGAAACGCCATTCTTTCGGGGATTTTTTATCTGACAGATCAGCTTTCATTCGAGGAAAACGGGAAGCGGCGGCATGCAACGAAGCGGCGGTAAAGGCGGCAAAGCAGGGTATAGGTGCAGAAAAACTGCTTGGTCATTAAAATTTATAAAAATTTCCTATAAAACCTATTGACATACTGGGAAAATGGGTTTATAATCGGTTTCACATTCGAAAACAGAAGAAAAGGAATGAGCCGTTATGGAAGATAGAGAGACGAAACTGCATTTTGCAACGAGGTGTGTATATGGCGACCAGGTGCGTTCGGAAAAGGAACCGACCGGGGCGATCAGCTTTCCCATCTACCAGACGGCGACCTTTGCGCATCCGGCGGTTGGGGAAAGCACCGGATATGATTATTCCAGGCTTCAGAACCCCACGCGGCAGCGGCTGGAGCAGGTGGTGGCCTCTCTGGAAAACGGGGTCGACGCACTGGCATTTTCCAGCGGGATGGCGGCGATCACAGCGCTGATGGAGCTGTTTCAGCCGGGCGACCATTTGATCGCGGATTCTGATCTGTACGGGGGAAGCATCCGGCTTTTTCGGAATATCTGCGAGAAAAATGGGATCACGTTTTCTTATGCGGACTGCAGCAGGGAGAATGTGGAAGACTATATCGGAGAGCACACAAAGGCCATTTTCATTGAAACGCCGACGAATCCCATGATGCGGGTCACCGATATCCGCGCGATGGCGGAGAAAGCCAGACGGCACGGACTGCTCCTGATCGTGGACAATACCTTCCTGACGCCCTATTTCCAGAATCCGCTGGATCTGGGCGCGGATATTGTTATACACAGCGGAACAAAATTTCTGGGCGGCCACAACGACACGCTGGCCGGATTTATCGTCACGGGTTCGCCGGAGATCGCGGAGAAGCTGCGGTTCCTGATCAAGACAGTAGGTTCCGGGCTCCCGCCCTTTGACAGCTGGCTGGTGCTCCGCGGGATCAAAACGCTTCCGCTGCGCATGGAAAAAGCGCAGGAGAACGCGATGGCGATCGCGGAATATCTGCAGCAGGAAAAAAAGGTAAAAAAACTGTATTATCCCGGCATTGCCGGCACAAAAGCATATGAGACCTGCAAAGGGCAGGCGAGGGGCTTTGGCTCTATGCTCACCTTTGAAGTGGAGAGCACGGAGCTTGCGCGGCATATCTTAAAGAGTGTCCGCCTGATCCGATTCGCGGAGAGCCTGGGCGGGACGGAGACCCTGATGACTTACCCGGTGACCCAGACGCATGCGGATGTCCCGGAGGATGTACGCCTGGCCAACGGGATCACCGACCGGGTGCTCCGGCTGTCGGCCGGTGTGGAAGACAAAGAAGACCTGATCGCGGATCTGCGGCAGGCGTTCGGATCCTTTGAAGGGATATAAAAGGGGAGCTTATGCAGGAAAGAAATCTCAATTTTGACGAAGTGATCGACAGAAAAAATACAGACTGTCTGAAATACGATTTCGCCGTCCGGCGCGGACGACCGGCGGATGTACTGCCGCTGTGGGTTGCGGACATGGACTTTCGGACTTCCAGCCGGATCCTGGATGCCATCACAGAGCGGACGGCTCACGGGATCTTCGGGTACACGGAGACAGGGGAGCAGTATTTTGAGGCAGTTTCCGGCTGGCTTATGCGGCGCCATAAAATGGAAGTGCGGCCGGAGTGGCTGGTGAAAACGCCAGGAGTTGTGTTTGCCATCGCAATGGCAGTCAAGGCTTTTACAGAGGAGGGGGACGCGGTTCTCATCCAACAGCCGGTATATTATCCCTTTTCGGAGGTCATTGCGGATAATAAAAGAGTGGTTGTGAGCAGCGACCTGGTACTTTCAGCGGATGGCAAATATCGGATGGATTTCGACGACATCGAGAAAAAAGTGCGGGAGCACCATGTGAAGCTGTTTCTTCTGTGCAGCCCGCATAATCCGGTCGGCAGAGTCTGGACCAGCGAGGAACTGACCCGCCTGGGGCAGATCTGTCTGGACAACGGGGTGATCGTTGTCAGCGATGAGATTCATGCGGACTTTGTGTATGACGGATACCGGCACCAGCCGTTTGCCGGGCTGAGCAGGGAGCTGGAAAATATCACGGTCACCTGCACCTCTCCGGGAAAAACCTTTAATCTGGCCGGACTGCAGGTTTCCAATATATTCATTGCGAATCGCGGGCTACGGGACCGCTTCCGCAGGCAGATCGCGGCTGCCGGCTACAGTCAGCTGGGCACCCTGGGCCTCACGGCGTGTGAGGCGGCCTATCGCTATGGCGAGGAGTGGTATCAGGCCCTTATGAATTATCTGAAAGGAAATCTGGACTTCCTGCGGGACTATCTGCGGGAGAGACTGCCGATCATACGGATGATCGAGCCGGAGGGAACTTATCTGGTGTGGCTGGACTTCCGGGGACTGCGGCTGAACCTGCAAGAACTGCAGGAACTGATCGTACACCGGGCGGGGCTGTGGCTGGACGACGGCGCCATATTTGGCAGGACGGGAGAAGGATTCCAGAGGATCAATACCGCCACGAGCAGGAGCGTGCTGCGCCAGGCACTTGAGCGCCTGGAACATGCGATACAGACCGTCTGAGATAGCGGGCAAAAAAGAGATAAAGCGCTGTGCTGTGGTTGAACCGGCCGCCTGGGAGCGGTTCCGGTTCCGCAGGCACATTTTATATATAGAATTTCTCAAGAGGAGGAAACATTATGAGAATCAAAAGGTACACACATGACACACTTTGTAAACTTTGTATGGGCTGTATGGCATACGCATGTATGTCCTGTTGTTGTGCAGAAAATGAGATACGAATTTGTTGAAAGGCCGGAAACAGACAGGCGTTTGTGCACCGGGCCTTGGGCCCTTTTTTTATGCGCAAAATCAGAGCGAAAAATATAGAAAGTATAGAAAGGAATGATAAGAGCAATGACAAAAAGGGAATTGGTTTTTGCAGCGTTTGACAATAAGGAGACACAGCGGGTGCCGGTGGGGTTCTGGTTCCACTTTGCCCCGGATGACCTTCATAACGACAGCCCGGATGTGATCCGGAAAAACCTGGAAGGGCATCTGAATTTTTACCGTGAATTTCAGCCGGATTTTGTGAAGCTGATGAGCGACGGATATTTTACCTATCCAAACCCGGAGATCGCGTCTGTTCGGACGGCAGCGGATCTGAAAAAGATCCGGGGCGGTTACGGGGAAGAATGGATCAGGCGGCAGGCGGTGATCCGCCAGGGCGGCGCGGACGGGATCTACCTGAGCGTACAGAACCTGCAGGACTCCAAACTGACCGGGGAAGAATATCTGAAATATATCGCGCCGAGCGAGACAAAGGTGCTGGAGGCGGCGAACAAGTTCAGCGAAAACAACATTCTTCACATCTGCGGTTATAAGGGAGCGCGAAACGACCTGAAGATATACGCGGGTTATCCGGCGAAGGGCTTGCGCCTCTTTCCCCGAACAACGCGCAGTACACGATCGTGGAAAACTATAATAAGAACCACCCGGACAATCCGGTAGATCTGATCGCATCGGAATCCTGGACAACGGCGGAAGCTTACACCTGGGTGCTGGAAGGGCGCTATGACGCGAAATTTGATATCCGGACCAGCTATGAAGAAAACGTTGTGGCGGAGGATGGCGAGTACCATGAATACGCGGACCAGCTTGCCTACGTGCCATACGAGGCAATCCCGATCTGGGTGCTGTTTAACCGTGACCAGCAGGAACTGGCCGATGCCTTCGACGAGGCGTTTGCACAGCTTGAGGAAGAAGGAGTCATCGACGACCTTCAGCAGGAATACTTCGGATACAGTCTGTTTGACCTTGTGCCGGAGGGATACCAGAAGGGCGATGAACTGTAACAAAAAAGAGGGAGGGGGCAAAGCAATATGCGGCCTTTTAAACCGGAATATATTTTGGAGGTACTGCCTAAGATTCTTCCCTACACAGCGGTGACGCTGGGGATCATGGCAGCCACGGTGCTCTTTGGAGGACTGCTGGGATTTTTGCTCGCATGTGCCAAGATCCGCGGCGGGAAGGTGGGAAAAGGCATCGCCAATGTCTATATTTACGCATTTTTTGTGTTTTTCTTTAACACCACGGCCGTGCTCAGCGAGACGTTCCGCTCTGCCCTGCTGACCGTCAGCCACGGGCAGATGGAGGCGGCTCTGTCCGTTGGGCTGAGCCGGGTGCAGGCTTATGTGCGCGTCATTATCCCGCAGGCTTTGGTGGCCGCGCTGCCGAACCTGTGCAACGCCACGGTGAATCTGCTGATTCTGCGAAATATCATGCCCGGAGAATTTGATTATACAATCTGAAAAAGGATACTATAAAATAAGACACAATATCAGCGAACAGCACAGATCCCCGGAGGGATGGCAAAACGCCATCTTTCGGGGAATCTTTTTGTCTCTCCCGGCGGCAGCAGAATCCTCAGAAAATCATAGCTCTTTGCGCATTAGGGGTTGCAGGACTATCGAAAAAATGTTACAATTTTGATACTATATTATCCATTTACACTATGTTGTAAATAGGTAGAAATAAGGAAAGAGAAAAAAATAACATAAAAGGGGAATGAGGCATGAAAAAGACGAATCGACACAAAATTTTATCCCTGCTGCTCTGTACGGCAATGCTGTGCTCCGCGGTGACTCCATCCGGGTTTGCGGAAGATGTACAGGTGCAGGATGTTTTGGAAACAGACGGTGTGCCGGATGAAAACAGCGCTCCCGATGCAGAGGCGGGCGAACCCAGTGTGCGCGCAGCCAATGTGGAAGCGGACGGTTCCGGTGCAGACGCGGCCAATACGGAAGCAGACGTTTCCAGCGCAGACGCGGCTAATGCGGAAGCAAATGATTCCGATACAGACGCAGACGCTTTCAGCGCAGATGCGGCCAATACGGAAGCAGACGTTTCCAGCGCAGATGCAGCCAATGGGGAGACAGACGCTTCTAATGTAGATGCGGGCGAGATGGAAGCAGACGCTTCCAGCGCAGACGCGGCCGAAGCGGAAGCAGACGATTCCAGCGCAGACGCGGCCAATACGGAAGCAGACGGTTCCAGCGCAGATGCGGACGAAGCGGAAGCAGACGATTCCAGTGCAGACGCAGCTGATACGGAAGCAGACGCTTCCAGCGCAAATGCGGCCGATACGGAGACAGACGCTCTCAATGCAGACGAAGCAGAGGACGACGATCCCGACATGGGCGCTGCAAGCGCGATTGCTGCGGCCGCGGGCGATCCTGTCCCGAGCATGTCGAACGCCGTGGTAAATCCGGATTACACAAAACCGGTCATTACGGTGACGAACAAGAACCCGAATGGCGGAACGTCATACTGCGAGGCGCCGGACATCAAGGTGACAGACGCGGGCGGAAATCTGGCTGAGATTAAAGTCTCATATGACACAGAGAATAGAGAAGTACAGTTCCCGGTGACGAATTTTTCCGAGATGACGATTGAGATTGAGAGCAACACGGGCCTTGTGACGATCACGGCCGTGGACAGTGCCGAAAATACCACAACTTCGCGAATTTATAACGACCACATGCTCGGGGGCATACCGAGGGGCACGATCCCGGCAACCTGCACAGAGCCGCAGCGCTGGTATCAAAGCTTTATCTGCCGGGTCTGTCAGAAGGAATATAACCGTATGGAGAGAGTGACCGGCCCTGCGCTCGGCCATGAGTACGATGAGAGTACAGCATCCGAACATAATCTGTGCGGCGGAGAGAAGGTTATGCTGAGCCCGTGTAAGAGGTGCGGCGAGCTGGTAAATGCAAAGAACGAGAGCGTGTTCTCGGAGGACGGCACCGCACATGTCTGGAAGCAATACCGGCAGGAACCGACCTGTACGGAGGCAGGTTCCGAGTATGAAAAGTGCGATAATTGTGACGCGAAAAGAAATGAAAAAACAATACCTGCGCTGGGCCATCAATTCAGCGAATGGAAGGCCACAGAGGGACAGGTGGAAAAGTGCGGGGAAGACTGCACGCAGGAGCGCACCTGTCAGCGCGTGGGCTGCGGGGTGAAAGAAACGCAGACCGTCAAGCTTGACCACGCGTGGAGCGATACGGAGGAAGTGCTGAAAGACGCCACATGTACGGAGCCGGGCATCAGGGGCTATAGATGCACGCGCTGTGCGGAGACAAAAGAAGCCGGAACCACGCCGGCGCTCGGACACACTTATGAGGACGATGGCAACTGCACAACGCCTTCACAGTGCACGCGCTGCGGCGAAACCCTGGAGGCGAAACAGCATGTTTGGGGCGACTACCAGACGGACGGTGAACAACACTGGCGCACCTGCACCAACGATGGCTGCAGGGTGAAAGAGGCGGCAGGCCATTCCTATGACCTGGGCGATAACCATCTGTGCACCAATGCCCGCATCTGTACGGTATGCGGACATGTTACGCCTGGGCTGGCAGGCCATGAGGTGGAGTGGAAAAGCGAGAACGGATATCACTGGCTCGCCTGCAAAAACGAGGGCTGCACCTACACGGCGCAGAAAGCGGCTCACAAAGTGAAGACCGATGGCAACTGCACCACGGCCGATGTCTGCACAGTCTGCGGCACGGTGGTGCAGGAAGCAATGGAACACGATTATAGTGACTATGTGAACACCTACGTGAGCGTGCATTTCAAGAGATGCCAGAATCCGGGCTGCAATCAGCAGGCGTATAAGGGGGAACATACCTATGACTCCATGGATAATTTTGACTGCACGCAAGGGAAGACATGTACGGTGTGCGGCTACGCTGCATATAGCAGGGCGAGAGAGCACAAGATCGCAGACTCAACGATCGAATACAGGGAGGATGGTCACTACAAAATGTGTACGAACCTGTTCTGTAAGCAGGCAGTTTGGATAGAATATCACAAGGGCGGAACGCCCACCTGCAGCACGCAGGCTGTGTGCAGCGTGTGCCATATGAGCTACGGCCCGCTTGATGAGAGGAATCATGTGGAGATTGTATTGACGGGCATGAAGGAAGCCACGGAGACAGAAACTGGATATACGGGCGATAAAGTCTGCAGGGAGTGTGGCAAATTGATAGAAAAAGGAAAGTCCATTCCTGCAATAGAATGTGAACATACATATGAGGATAAGGTGGATGCCGCCCAGCACTGGCAAGAGTGCAGCAAATGCCAGCAGGTGAAAGATATCGTGCCGCATGTGCTGGCATATGAGTCTGATAAGAATGGACATAGACAATACTGTGTCAGCTGCGGATATAAGACGACAGAGATGCCGCATATCCCCAATCCAGCAGAGGCGGATCAGGACTGCACCACAAAGCTTACCTGCAAAGACTGCGGCTATGTGATAGAGGACGCAAGGGAATCGCATGATTTTGACACAAACTATTCGTCCGGTCCGAACGGGCACTATCATCAGTGCGCAAATCCGAACTGCGCACAGATCGATTCGATGCTTCCGCATGTGGCGAAGGAGGACGATGGCGACTGCACCACGCCGGTGGCCTGCAAGGACTGTGGCTATGAGATGTCGTCTGCGGCGTCTGGTCATGTTTTTTCCGGCGGCGCATGGGAGCGCGATGAAAATGGCCATTTCTGGAGATGCATCAACAAAGGATGCACAGCGATACATAAAGAGGATCACACATTCTCGAAGGACGATGGCAACTGCACCACGCCGGTGGTCTGCACAGTCTGCGGCTGGGTGAAGACGCCGGGTGAATCGGCGCACAATTTCGGCGGCGATTATATTACAACGGACACGACGCACACCCAGAAGTGCCAGAACGAGGGATGTACCGCCACGTCGGGCGACAACCCGCACATCGGCGGCACGGCTACCTGTAAAGATCTGGCGGTCTGCGAGGTCTGCGGAAAGAGCTATGGAGCGCTCGATCCAGAGAATCATGCCGGCGGCACAGAGATCCGCGGCCACATAGACCCCACGCATGACGAGGACGGCTATTCGGGCGACGAATACTGCCTTGGCTGTGAGACGAAACTGAAGGACGGCGAGATCCTGAGCAAGGTGCTGAATCCGGATCATGTGTTCGAGCTGCGTTTCGATGGTACACATCACTGGATGGAGTGCCGGTGCGGCACGCGCGAAGATTATGAGCCGCACAAATATGAAGGCGAATGGAACAAAGACAGCACGCATCACTGGCGGTTCTGCACAGTCTGCAACACCGAGCAGAAGGATGAGCACAAATATAATGAAGAAGGCGTCTGCGAGGAGTGCGGATACGAGCGCCCGGTGCACGAGCACACCTATGTGTGGCAGATTGATGAAAAAGGCCATCAGCAGGTCTGCACCGGATGCGGCGAAGCCGTGAACGTGGGCACGCACAGCTATGAGTGGAGTCAGAGCGACGAGGCGCACTGGCAGATCTGCACGGCCTGCAGCAATATCATAAACAGGCAGGAGCATGTTCTGGCGCTCCAGCACGACCAGGCATATCACTGGATGGCCTGCACGCAGGAAGGCTGCACCTATCAGGAAGAAAAGGTCGTGCACGATGATATTCAGGACGACCACAACTGTGCGACAGAAGTGGTGTGCGGCACCTGCAGTGCGGTGCTTGTGGAGGCAAAACAGCACAGCTGGAGTGAGAGCTATACCTTCGACGGCGAGCATCACTGGCAGGAATGTCTTAATAACGACTGTGATCAGACGACGGAAAAGACAGAGCACAATCTGATCGGCGATAAGACGGACTGCACGAAGGACATTCACTGTAAGGACTGCGGCTATATCGCGAGAAAAGGCGAAGCGGAACACCAGTTTGAGGGATCACCTTTCTACAGCGAGAAAGATGGACGGGTGCACTGGCGGGTATGCCAGAATGAAGATTGCGAAGTGAAGGATACGCCGGAGGTTCATAAAGGCGGCATTGCGACCTGTGCATCGCAGGCATTGTGTGGTGTGTGCCATCAGCCGTATGGGGAAAAGAAGCCGGAAAATCATGCGGGCAAAGTCTTATTGCGTAACGCAAAGGTTGCCACGATGTCGGAGCCCGGCTATACCGGCGATCTGATCTGCGACGCCTGCGGAGAGGTGCAGGAAGCGGGGAAGGTTTGTCCGAAGCTTCCAGGAGTATGCGATCATAATTGGCATACGACGTCACCGACTGTGCAGATAGCGGAAGGTACTCCGACGGCCGTTGTACAGCGAAAAGATGATGAAAAGTCCTGGGATCAGTGTGAAGTGTGCGGTGTGATCATGAGCATTAAGGAGCATGTGTTTGATGGTTATAAGCCCGATGAGGACGGAAATGGCCATTGGCTGATGTGCACAACCTGCGGATATAGTACAAAGGATCACGGCTTTTTGCCGCATGTAGCAGAAAATTCTGACCATGACTGTACAACGGCTGTAGTGTGCAAAGACTGTGGCTATGTGATGAGTCAGGCGGAAACAGAACATAAGCGGGTATATGTTTACAGAGAGGAAGGTCACTGGTGGATCTGCCAGGATCCGGACTGCGATGCTTCCGGCGCTGTAGAGCCCCATGTAGTTTCGGATGAAGCGAAGGCGGACTGCACCAAAGCGGAGATCTGCGACATTTGCCACCACACCGTCCGGGCGGCTTTGAGCGGTCACAATTATGCGACAGTCTGGACGCCGGAGGCGGATGGAGGCCATTCACGGGTTTGTCTGAACGAGGGCTGCCAGCAGAAGCACACAGAAGATCATACACCGGGGACAGACGACCATCTGTGCACCACGCCGATCGTCTGCACAACCTGCGGCGCGATCACGGAAGAAGCAAAGACACACAGCTTTGAGGGCGGAGAATACTTCACAAGCGAGACCGGCCACTGGAGAGCGTGCCAGAATAATGGCTGTACCTTTGTGGGAAATGAGGAGGCGCACGACGGCGCGGAGACGGCGACCTGCGTGTCACCGGCGGTCTGCCACATCTGCGGACAGTCCTACGGACAGGTGAACCCAGAGAGACACACCGGAAAAGTTGAGGAGAAGGTGGGCTACATCGCACCGACCGAGACCACGGAGGGCTACACCGGAAATACCGTCTGCGCGGACTGCGGCGCGGTCATAAAAGAGGGCAGCGTTATACCGGCAGGCCATAAACATACATATACGATCCATGCGTTTGACAGCAGCCATCACTGGATGGAGTGCAGCTGCGGCGCAAGGGACGACAGCACCTACGCAGAGCACACGTTCGGCGAATGGCAGAGCGATGAGATCAGCCACTGGCATGTCTGCACTGACTGCGACAGCAGGCTGACGGAGCAGCACACCTTTAATGAAAAGGGACAGTGCACGGTCTGCGGCGTGTTCAACCATGTGCATAAGGGCGGAGAGGCCACCTGCACATCACCGGCAGTCTGCGAGATCTGCGGCACATCCTACGGCACGGTCAATCCAGATCATCACGCGGGCGGCACAGAGATCCGCGGTCAGGCGGATGCCACCACAGAGGCGGCGGGCTACACCGGAGATATCTACTGCCTGGGCTGCGGGAAACTGATCGCACAGGGCACGGAGATCCCGATGCTCGAGACAGAGCCGGAAACGGAGTCCGAGACAGAATCAGAGACAGAAAAAGAAACAGAGACAGAAAAAGAAACAGAATCTGTGAAAGAGACGGAGACAAAAGCTCCGGCCACAGAGAGCGCGAAAGCGCCGGAAGCGCCCAGAACGGGCGATGAGACACAGTGGGAACTGATGTTCATACTGATGCTCTTGTCCGGCAGTGCACTTGCGGCGGCGATCGCGTCGCGCAGAAGGCGCGCAAGATAAAAAATATGGAAATAAAAAGGGGCTGCCGGGAAACAGGCAGCTCCAGCCGGGGGCCAGCACAGCCTGATCAAGCTGCGCTGGCCTCTGAAGTTATAAAAACGTGCGCCGGGAAACCTAATTTTCCGGATAATGCTCTGCGGCGAGATCCGCGATCCGGAGAAGCTCTCCCTCATCAAACAAGGTGCGGATCAGCCAGTCAAAGTTTGCCCTTGTGATCGGGCGGGCCTCATGGGCGGATTTGTTCCGCACCCCCTGTACAACAGCCAGGCTGACGGCGTGCTGGAACCAATTAGAATTGATAGGCTGAATGTAGGAGTTTATGCCTGTGATCCTTGCGATCATCGCCGTTTTGGGTTCGTACGAAAAAATCTCGGGATGGTCAATATTGTTATTCTCATCGGAGCTGCCCGGCCGGACAATGTGGTAAGAAAAGGAACCGATCGTCAGGTCTTTGCTGCCAGTATCCACCGTGCCGTCTGCACGGAGCAGATTTCCAAACGTAACGCCGGAAGAAGCGCTGAGAGTTCTTTCTTTCAGCCGTCTTGCGTAAATGGGAGTGTGCAGTTCCTTCAGGAGCGACTCCACCACTTTGCAGTACATAATTGCCACCGGACAGTAATCCAGATCCGTATCCACTTTTTGCAGGACGGCGTCATTTTTTGACGCCTTCGTCCGGATCGCCTCAAAAACATTGTGCAGCATTACAGCAAAGCCGAGGGAGGTAACAAATTGCGAGGGAAGGTGCTGCTCCAGCTCTTTTTTGGGGATATGGATCAGCGTTTCCCACTGCGCGTCAGAAACCATGAAGAAATCGGGGGAGTTTATAGCTGCCGCGAAATAGTTGCCTGTCATTTCCTGCTCGGCCGGAGCCGTGAGTTCTTCCACGCTGTATTCAGCCTGCCGGAGAGAATCCTCGTCCGATTCGCCGATACTTCCCAGCAGGAGCTTTTGCCTCTCGCGCAATGCCGCTATTTTTTCTTCCAGGAGTTTTTTGCGCTCCTGCGGAATAAAGCTCTGAACAGAGGGCAGTTCGCGGAAGGCCGTCAGATATTTATCAGATGACACGTCGCCGGACAAAAGGGTTGCAAAAGCGTTCGTCATGTTCTGAATACTGGTCTGGATTTTATTTCCCCCTACAAAATCGCCTCCTCCGGTGTGCACGATCGTCTGCGGAGGGAAAATACGCTTGCGGACTTTCTCTATAACGCCATCGTCTTTTTCGCCGAGCCACAGCTGGCCGAGTGCCTTTGCGCGCTTTTCCGGCTGCAGAGAGTGATAGTCTTTTTCCAGCTGGTCGACATCCAGCTCATCCATTGCCGCTTCCTCCTCGCGGGAAAACAGCCTGTCCTCCAGATGAAGATCCGTAATTGCGGCGCCAAGGAAAGCGCTGTAATAGAATACCGTACAGAACGTATAGCAGGGATCGCCCGCCTGGGGGTCTATTTTTTTAATGATCCCGCGCGCCTCGGCAATCGCCAGGGAATCGTCAAGAACCTTATACGGTTCCTCCCCGTCTGCCTTGAGCCGGAACATCCCTTTCGGATTTTCGGTAAATGCACTGTACGGGCAGCCGATCACGCGCTCCTTCATCATGTATTGAGCGATGTAGGACAGGAACAGCTCATCGGTCGCCTTATCAAGCCCCTTTGTTACGGCATCGTAAATGGCGTAAATGTCGCCCGACCGGTCGCTGCTCTGCTCGCGGATCAAAATCTGGGTCGCGACCGTGATGTCTGCGGTAAAGATCGTGTTCCGGGACTGGAGCTCTCCGCTGGTGCGCAGGGTTTTCAGCACCTGATTGCAGATCTGCTTTCCGTAAAGAGGAACGCCGCCGGTGTAACGGTACAGCGCAGTCAGCGCGCTTTCGGAGTAAGAAAGACCGGCGTCTTCCACGGAGCGGGAAGACTTGAGCGGCTCCGTGCGGATCATGTCCACAAAAGGATCCCTGTCCAGAGCTCTGACCTGAACGCCGTACGAATCCGGCGGGAGGATTTTCCGCCAGATGGAGCTTTTCTTCAGCACCATGTGCTTCAGCAGATCATCGGATCCACAGATGATCAGTTTGATCCGCGATTCCGAATTCAGATCTGCGCAGATGGACGCAAATGCGCCCGTCTCCTCCGGCACCCATCGTGCCCCTGTCTGCTGTGACTCGTCCAGAAGCTGCTGAAACTCATCCAGGATCAGCCACAGCTCGAGATCGTGATCAGCCAGGCAGTCGTCCAGCCTGCGATAACGGCTGGGAATAGAGCCGGGCTGCCGGAGAATCTCACAGACTTCACTTTCCATATTTGCGGGGGCAGATTGCGGCAATCGCAGCCGTCCTCCCTTCTCCGCGAAAGCCTTCTGGATCGACCCGATCAGCAGGTGCTCCTCGATGATCTCGGAGGAAGCGCCAGCCGGGATCTCCTCATAGTCGCGGAGCTTTGCGCTTCCCTCGCCTGCAAAGGTGACCGCGATCACATTCTCTCTATCGGCGGCCTCTTTTCGGACAAGATTTAGAATAGAAGTTTTGCCGATCCTGGAAGGCCCGTAGATCAGAGCCTTGCTTTCGATCGCGATCAGTTCAAGCAGGTCGGACAACTGTTGTTCGCGGCCGTACACATACGGCGCTCTGTGATCATTGTACAGGTCGCTGCCTTTCAAGGCAACGTCCGGGCTTTGCGAAAATCGTATGGCATCCTTTTTCAGGATCTCGCGGCTGAGAACCATATTCTCATACAGGATCTGCACCGTGATATCGCTGTCCGGGATGGCAGAGAGCTTCGCGCGGCCGCCGATGATATACTGCGGGTGGAGCATTTCGAAATTGTTTTCCAACTGACAGCAAAGCCCGTGAACCTGGATCTCATAATCTGCCGACGCAACGGACTGACTGCCAATGTTCTCTACAGAAAAATAAATATATCCATCGGTGATATTGTCGCGGTTTTCTACTTTTATGGTCAGCCGCACGCCATTTTGGATCTCGTTCAGACGGCGCTCGATCGCGGAGTACAGCAGACGGCGGAACATAGAGTCTTTCATAGCCGCAAGCGCTTCCATATATCTGGACAGATCCTGATAGAATTCCTCCCGGGAGTATTGCAGATTGTTCAGCATAGCTATATGGCTGGCGCAGGGCTCGAGGATCTCTGCGTACAATGTCATAAAAGTGTCGTCCGAAAGATAACCTGTCTCACTGACAAACCTGCGTATCGTCTGGCGGTGCCTGCACCAGCAGTCGATCGAGAGCGGAGCAGAGCGCAGGAAATCGGCAAATTGCGGGAATACAACCTCGCCGTCCAGATTATGCTCCACCAGTTCCGCGATGATCGCCATCTGCTCATCTGTGCTGGCTGAAAGGATATTTTTGGCCTGCAGGGCGTACATTCCAAGGTCAAGCGCAAACGAGCCGGACGTTTCTGATATGCCGAGACCCTTTGCTATCTTTGCGAGCAATCTGGGGCTGCGAAGCACCTGTGCGCCTGCAAGGATCCGATCAGATTCAGACACACTCCCACTGTCGTCCCGATAACGCTGCCAGGCTGCAAAAACCTCATCTTGGGTGAGTTTTTCATCCAACTTATGGGGAGCCAGGCGCTCGATCAGCATCTCACAAAAATGATAGGGCTCATTCGCACGTGTCTCGCCGGCGCTGGCGTCAAGGGGGTTCCTGCTGACATGAAACTCTGCAAGTTCACCGGACGCAAACAGGCGAAGCTTATCTGCGTCTTCATCGCTCCATGCGGAAGGGATCCGGTTATACCCGTCGCCTAACTCCTGCAGGAGGGCGGAAGCGCGCGCACGATCCCCATTGCAGCATGCCTGGAGAGCCGTTAGATACAGAAAAACAGACGGAGCATTTGGATCTATTTTTTCTCCCAGATATTTAAATAAAGAAGCATACCGCTCCAGGTTCCCGCGCTCGTTTTTGTTGAGTACCAGAATCCGGAACCGCCTGTATATCTGGGAAGGAAGCTGCCGTGAACAGATCAGAGGATCAATGAAATCATGGCAGTCATAATATTGACTTTCATCGAGATGAAGCATCGCATTGACACACTGAGAAGGAGTTTCACTCGTTTCACTCAGGATACTTTGGTACACGTCATAAGCACTGCCGTTTGCGCGGGATACTTCCAGTTTACACAGAGCGTCATACGCAGACGGCACAAGGGCAGCGGCGGTCTCTTTCGCCTGCCGGAAGATCCCCGCCTTAATCTCGCTGCTGTAATAATGGTAGACCGCATAGGAGACATCTCTGTAATCCAGCAGTGAGATGATCTGCTTCATTGGCGTGGTCTCATATTCCGTGAGCGATGCAAGCGTTTCGGCATAGTCGCTTAAATAATCTGAGAAATTGTCGAGCATTGCACAATACAGGAAAACTTTTTTATCCTCTGCATCTATGGTGGTCAGCCCGCAATAAGTATCGACCGCCTGCTTAAACGGGATGAAAAATTCTTCCAGAACGCTGTCATCATGATGATGCAGTTTCATTGCGCTGATGATCTCGGAGGCGTCTGCAGGGCCGCCCGCCTCTATTACCGCAGCGATATACGCCTTTAAATAGCGCCATTTTTTGTAGAAGAAATAATAGGATGTGTTATAGACAAGCTGCACGTAAAAAACCTTGCGGAGCAGTCTGGCTATAATGATCTGATCGATGCGGTTTTTAAAACCATTATAGTCATAAGCATACTTATCATACAGTTCTTTGTTGTAGAAAGCGCCGAACACATAGGAGAAAACAAGCCTTTTGTAGCGCGCATCTGCGTAGTTCGCCTCAAACGCCCAAAGCCCGTCCGCGGCAGGATAGCGCTGAAGTATGCGGGCGCAGTCCTGTTTAAACTGGTACACTTCTTCCTCATTCGCAAACAGGCCCTGGTTCGCTTCCAACAGCTCCATCTCATCCGTATAGATGGTCTGCAATAACTTGATCGCCTCCATATCGCGGAAAGACAGGCTGGTCTGGTCAATCTGTGAAATGGCAGACTGCGTTTCGCTGATCTGGCTCCCTTCCAGATAGCTGCCGCATATCTGTCGGATCAAATGATCCGCATTTCCGGACACCGATGCGATCGTAATCAGATTATCGATGGAAGCGGAAGGAGCGATCACTTTTAGAAGATCTGCGTACAATTCCTCCTTTGTCTCCTTCAGCTTCCTCATACAATAGGAAGAAAAGGAGGAGAGGCTGCCCTTGTAATCCTGCGCCCATGGATTATGTACGTAAAGGCGCTCCCATAATTGCTCATTCTGGATGATCGTTCGAATACTCTGGCACAGCTGTGTATTGTCCTTTCGGATGATATAGGAAGTGATGTACGGCAGCAGCCCGAGAGGGAAATACCTGGAGCGGATGCCGGGATCCTGTATTTGTGTCAATACCAGCTCGTAGGCCCGGCGAACATCAAAGTTGTTTTTCAGGTTCCATACACTTGACAGAACGCCGTCGCACACGCACACAAGCCAGGCGTTTGCAGGGTACTGCGTCAGTCTTGTTGACAGGGCCTGCATGAACTTCTTCCAGTTCTGCGAATTACCTGGGTCTTTCAGAAAACTTGTCAGAGCAAGGATATGTGTATGCTGGGGATGGTAGCCTACCATATCGGGGATTTTTATTCTGCTTGCCCACCACAAAAACTGGATCAGGCTCTGAGGGGAGAGGGAATAAAAGGCCGTCATCATAACATTATAATGGTTGTCTTCGCTGTCCGCCCGGAAAATATGGTTGGATCTGGCGTCCAGCAGCTTTTTGAACTGCACGTAAATCCTTGTACTTGCGGTCTCTGCGTTTGAATGAAATATTTCATACAGATAGCGCGCCTTGAAAAGGTCATTTTGGTAGATGTAAATTGCGATCAAAGATGTGACCGCGCCTATAGGAAATTTGGCTGCTGCCAGCTGTTCCTGCAAAAGAACTTTTGCATCGTCCAATGTGAATTTCCCATCGAAGAATGAAAACGCTCTGGGGCTGTAGTGAAAAACGTAGAAAATATTACTGACAGCTTTCAAAAGATAATTCTTCTTCTGTTCGTTTTCCAGATTGGGATCGGACCAAAGATAGTCTATCAGCGTTTTGAAGTCTTCCATTTGAGTGAGTGCATTGACGTAACTGTCCAGATATTTCTGATTCAGAGAAGAAGGCTCCTGGCCTTTGGCGCGCTGATAAAGCAGGCTAAATGCCCTGTAAGCTTTCAGCGAAAGACATTCAGACAAAGTTTTTTCCAGATCCTCAGAAGCGGATGGATCTTCTGACAATAGTTCATCAGCATACATCTGCTGCAGCGATCGCTCGCGGTCTTTATCCAGCCAGTACTCTTTAAAAAGATCTGCGTACATCGATTTCCGATTTACAGTGACAGCGGAGAGCGCCTGTTTTTGCATCTCAAAACGCCGATCGGAGAAAGCGTCCCAGTCGGCTGCATATTTTGAAATGTCCGGTTCAGTCAGCTCGGAAAAACCGGATTCCTCAAATTCTTTAAAAAGATAGTTGGACAGATAGACTCCTAAATTATAGCAGGAACGCTCGCTTTCGGTAAGTTTTTGAACGGTCGGCAGGGAACGAAGCATCATAAGCCACTTCGCTTTGCGCGCAACCCTTTTTCCGTTCGCTGTTGTGGGAAAATCAATTACGGCCTCAAACGTTGCGAGGGTACAGTGTGTGATGACCCAGGAAAGCAGCCGGAGAAAAGAGTCGGGAAGAACAAATTGTTCTGCGTCATTACAGGGACTGTTCTCAATTAAATATCCCCAGGCAAGCGCAATGCCTCTCGCCAGCAGCTGAAGGCTGGGGCCCTTTGAGAGGAAGCGGATAAACGCCTCCTCGTTCCAGGATTCGTGCTGCTTTATCAGATTGATCAGGGAGAGGTGGTATCCGCTTTCGTCTTGGAAAAGGGCATGGGTCAGGCTTTCGTCAAGCGCTTCGATGCCATAGACGTCTACAAATACCGAAAGGATCAAGGTCTGTGTGGCGGCCGGCAAGGGGGTCTTGAGGGCAAGGGGAGCCAGGGTTATGGCCTTCAGCACAGATGCAAAATGAAGCACACTGCCTAATTTCGGATCTTCATCCGTTATTTCCTGAACAAATCGGCAATAATTTGCAAGGATGTCTTTCATGCTGCCCGGGCTGTCCTGCACAAAAGCAGCGATCACATAAAGCGGCAGAGTCAGTTCGTTTCGGGCGGTCTGAAATCTTGAAACGAGGCCATGGGTTTTTCGCGAACTGGAATCCAGATATTGATCTGAGCGGGAAGCCTGGTGAATGAGTGTGTTGAGTATTGTGCCAGCGCCGGACACTGTTCCGGAGAACAGCATCGTTTCCACGCACTGATCTAGGATGGCCTGACTATACCTTGTATCACTGACCCACTCATAAAAGCCGCTGTTATTTACAGTCCTTAAGAGATCTTGCTGGAAGGAATTTAAATGCACTTCCTTCGCATCGGGACCGAAGATCAGACGCTGCGCCGCGGTCAGCGCTTTTTCCATATAGCTGAGTGGAATCTCGGTGGGCTTCAAATGGAAACACTCGCTGGAAAGGAACTCCACATACTGCGCATTTTCAAATTTGCGGTCCAGGTCTTCTGCATAGAAATCTGTAAAGTGGCTGTAAGCCAGCTGGCTGATAGGCAGGATCGCTCCAGGGATTATTTTTCCATTATAGCTGTGGGACGGATCATAGTAAAAGAAATCAGCAAGATACGTTTTGACAAATTCGCTAATGTCGGAAGCGTATTGCCGCACATCTTTTGTGCCGCAAACATCATCCAGATAATCCAACAGATTTGATGCGTAGTCAAAACCGCGCTCTTGGATCGCGGCATTTATTTTGGCTGCCAGGGAGGAGATGGCTGCTTCATCAAGCTCTCTGATGACGGCGGGCGCAGTTTCCGTCTCGCTTTCGGGCGCAGTTTCCGTCTCGCTTCCGGGCGCAGTTTCCGGCTCGCTTTCGGGCGCAGTTTCCGGCTCGCCCCCGGGCGTAGTTTCCGCCTCGCCTTCGGACGCAGTTTCCGCCTCGCCTTCAGGCAGGATCACCCCGGGGATTGCTTTTTCATTATAGATGTAGGATGATTCATAGTGAAAGAAATCAGCGAGATATGTTTTGACAAATTCGCCAATGCCGGAAGCGTATTGCCGCACATTATTTGTGCCGCAGACTTCCTTCAGATGATCCGGCAGTTTTGAGGCGTAGGCAAAACCGCGTTCCTGAATTTCAGCATTTATTTTGGCTGCCAGAGAGGAGATGGCCGCTTCATCAAGCTCTCTGATGGTGGTGGGCGCGGCTTTCGCTTCGCTTCCAGGCAGGATCACCCCGGGAATCGTTTTCCCATGATAGCTATAGCTTGTTTCATAGTGAAAGAAATCAGCAAGATATGTTTTGACAAATCGGACAACGCCGGGAGCGTATCGCTGCACATCATTTGTACCGCAGACTTCCTCCAGATGATGTGGAAAATTTGAGGCGTAGGCAAAACCGCGTTTCTGAATTTCAGCATTTATTTTGGCTGCCAGAGAGGAGATGGCCGTTTCGTCAAGCTCTCTGATGGTGGTGGGTGCGGTTTCACTGGTCTGCGCAGCTTCGTCGGTCTGCGCGGCTTCACTGGTCTGCGCAATTTCACTGGTCTGCGCAATTTCGCCGGTCTGTGCCGCCGCGGTCTGCTCAAATTCTGCCGCGTTTGTTATATTATCCATACGTCCTCCTCCTATGCTATCACAATAATCGTGTCTTTATCTCAGGACTCGCTGTAAAAATTGCGGTTGTCATCAGACAATTTTCGCCAGAATATTACATAAACAGTATAATTCAGATTAGTTCAGAAAGCAAATACAATGTTTGCAAAAAGGCGATGAGACATGGATGGATTCTGTTTCGCAATTATGAAAAATGATTGATTTTGTGAAATAAAGACAATATAATGATTCTAATTGATAATATCTTCCATCAGATTTCTGCCCGCAGCGCGGCGGATCGGCAGCTGCGGGACGGAATGTGAAAAGATATTTTGTGGCTGTGAAAACGGCATTTAAGAATGTGAAGATAAAAGGAAACCAGGGGAATTCCGAATAGACAAACAGCTGGAGGAAAGATAATGGACAACAAGAGCATTAAAAAACTGGAAGCCGATCTTTGGGAATCGGCGGATCTGCTGAGAGCAGGATCAAAGCTGACATCTCAGCAGTACTGCATGCCAGTGCTCGGTTTGCTGTTCTTGAGATATGCATATAGCAGATTTAAGAAGGTTGAGGAAGAAGTTCTGAAGGACAGGCCCGTCAGGAACGGTCGCGTGATGCCTGTGGAAGCTTCTGATTTCGCTGAAAAGAGTGCGCTGTATCTCCCAAAGGAAGCACAATATTCATACCTGGTGGATCTGCCGGAGGATATCAAGGCTGCGAAGATCGTAGCTGAGAACGGACAGCAGATGAACAGCCTGGGTGAGGTTGTGAACCATGCGATGGAGCTGGTTGAGGCACAATCGGAACAGTTGGCCGGTGTCCTTCCAAAAGAGTATACTAATTTTACAGATGATCTGTTGGCAGAATTACTGCGCATTTTCAACAATAACGCTCTTGATGATGTGGGCGGCGATGTAATCGGACGCATCTATGAATATTTCCTCAGCAAATTCGCGCCGGTGGTAGCTTCTGATGACGGTGTGTTCTTTACACCGAAATCTCTGGTAAAAATGATTGTAAATATTCTGGAACCGACTTCCGGTGTTCTGGCGGACATTGCCTGCGGCAGCGGCGGTATGTTTGTTCAGTCCGGTGATTTCATCAATAGTAAGGGAATGTCAGCCAATAAAGCAATGACGTTCTACGGTCAGGAGAAAGTTGAATATAATGCGCAGCTTTGTCTTATGAATATGGCGGTTCATGGACTGACCGGTGTAATCAAGTCTGGAAATGAAGCTAACACGTTCTACAATGATGCCCATAATTTGGCCGGATGCTGTGATTACGTGATGGCGAATCCTCCCTTCAATGTGGACAAGGTAAAGGCGAAAGCGGCTCAAAATGCGGGAAGACTGCCCTTTGGACTGCCGAGCGTAAACAAGGCAGATGAGATTGGCAATGCAAACTATTTGTGGATCTCATATTTTTATGCCTATCTGAATGAAACCGGAAGGGCCGGTTTCGTTATGGCGTCTTCGGCAACAGACAGCCAGGGAAAAGACAAAGACATTAGAGAGAAGCTGATTAAGACCGGTCATGTAGACGTCATGATCAGTGTGGGAAATAACTTCTTTTACACGAAAAGTCTGCCTTGCAGCTTGTGGTTTTTCGATAAGGGAAAGGCAGAGAATCTGAAAGACAAAGTGCTGTTTATTGATGCCAGAAATTACTTCACGGTCGTAGATCGCACCCTGAATGAGTGGAGTGACTGGCAGCTGAAAAATATGAACGCCATCGTATGGTTATACCGAGGAGAAACGGATAAGTATCAGCAGCTTATAGAGGAATACCATTCTGCGCTGGGAGACGGAGATTTTGATGAAATTCTTCATGCTCAGGAGGATAGTATTCAAGAACTGAGAAATGAAGCTAAGGAAGCAATAAATGCTGCGAAAAAGAAGGATAAGAAAAAGATTCAGGCTGAATTTGATGAAAAAATATCAGAGCAGGCAGAACAGCTTGAAGTAGCAAAGGAAGCAGTATGGCTTTATAGCAAATTTGGCAAAGGGGAGTATCAGGATATTTCTGGCTTCTGTAAGATTGCTGATTTGAAGGAAATTGAAGGAAAGAGTTGGTCGCTGACACCGGGTGCATATGTGGGAGTTGCGCCGGTAGAGGATGATGGCGTTGATTTCTATAAGAGGATGGGTGAAATCCATGAGGAACTGTTGAGGCTGCAGGCGGAAAGTAATCAGCTGATGGAGAACATCTCGAAAAATATGAAGGAGATGGGGATATGAGCGCCAAAAAGAGCTTACGGGTATCTTTTAAGGCTCCGTTACAGCCAGGAGACACGGCTGATGTTACAGTTGGCTGCCGGGCTAATAATCCTGATATTTGCAAAAACAACGGAATCCCCGAAATATGTGCTTTTGAAAGAGAAGATGGAATATGCCAGATCCCATCAAAGGCATGGAAAAAAACAGTTTAGTAAGCTAAAAGAGGAGACAGGCAGTCTATGACATTAAATGATATTTGTGAATTGATAGTCGATTGCCCTCATTCTACGGCAAAAGACGAAGGAGCCGGATATCCTCTTATCCGCACACCTAACATCGGCAGAGGCAGATTGATACTTGATGATGTGCATCGTGTTTCAAAGGATGTTTATGATAAGAGAAACTCAAGGGCGATACCGCAGGATGATGATTTGATTCTTGCAAGGGAAGCTCCTGCAGGGAACGTTGCAATCATAAAAAATGGAGAAAAGGTTTGCCTTGGGCAAAGAACAGTATTAATAAGACCGGATAGGAATAAAGTCTATCCTGATTTTTTGGCGTATTACATACTTGCTCCACAGCAGCAATATGAACTTCTTGGTACGGCGAATGGCGCAACAGTTGCGCATGTAAACATTCCGGTCATCAAAGCATTACCAGTTGAACTGCCTACGATAGAGATACAGCAAAGAGTAGCGGATATCCTAAAGACCTACGATGATTTGATTGAGAACAATCAGAGGCAAATCAAATTGCTGGAGGAAGCAGCGCAGAGACTATATAGGGAATGGTTTGTAGATTTAAAATACCCAGGTCATGAAGACAAACTGATAATAGATGGAGTACCTGAAGAATGGAGATTAGGGACACTAATAGAAATAGCTGAATTTAAAAGGGGAAAAACCATTACAAAGGCACAAGTCCAGAAAGGAAATGTACCAGTCGTTGCAGGAGGCCTTGAACCCGCATATTATCACAGCGAAGCAAATACCAAGGCTCCGGTTATTACGGTTAGCGGATCTGGAGCAAATGCTGGATTTTGTAGAATGTATTATGAAGATATTTTTGCTTCGGATTGTTCTTTTATAGATATTAACGAAACTCAAAGTATCAATTATGTCTATTGCTTTCTAAAAGCAAATAAATATCAATTAGATGCGCTGCAAAAAGGATCTGCGCAGCCGCATGTGTATGCAAAAGATATAAATGCAATGGAGTTGTTGCTGCCAACACCAGAGCTGATTTGTGATTTTTGTAATAGAACGGCATCTTTATTTGAGCTAATAGGGGTTTTACAGAAGCAAAATATTAAGGCAGTAGAAGCACGTGACCGCCTGCTTCCTAAACTGATGTCAGGAGAAATTGAACTGTGAAGTTAGTATAAAACTCAGAATGATTACAAGGAGGGCATCTTTTATGAAATATGAATATTCTGAGAATGTATTTATTCAGGACAGCGCGGCAGCTCTTATGCATGATGAGTTGGGATGGGATGTTGTCTTTGCCTATAACACAGAAGTGCTTGGTGAGAACGGTACGCTTGGCAGAAAAGACTACCACGAGATTGTTTTATGGAGATACTTTAATCAGGCTTTGAAAAAATTAAATCCGTGGATTACAGATGAACAGATCACAGAAGCATGTCAGACACTCTCGTCATACCTGTCTTCGTCATCACTGCTTCAGATTAATGAAGAAAAGTATTTCATGATCCGTGATGGGATCCCGGTGACTGTTAAGAAGGCGAACGGGAAGACAGAGAAAAAGCAGGCTGCTGTAATTGATTTTAATAATCCGGATAATAATTATTTCCTTGCCGTGAAAGAATTAAAAATACACGGAGATCTTTATCGCAGGCGTACAGATATTGTGGGGTTTGTAAATGGCCTGCCGCTATTATTTATAGAGCTGAAGCGGAATGATGTGGATGTAGAAAACGCCTATACAGATAACTACACAGATTATCAGGACACAATACCGTTTCTGTTCTACTATAATGCTTTCCTTATACTCTCTAACGGTATGGAGGCTAAGGTTGGCACACTTGGCAGCAAATATGAATTTTTCCATGAATGGAAACGCCTGTCCGAGGATGATGAGGGAAGTGTGGCTCTGGAAACTATGCTCCGAGGTATCTGCAAGAAAGAAAACTTCCTTGATCTGTATGAGAACTTTATCCTATACGATCATTCCGATGGAAAGACCGTAAAGATTCTGGCAAGAAACCATCAATATCTGGGAGTGAATGAGGCTGTAAAAGCTTATGGCGAGCGTCAGCTTCGTGAAGGAAAGCTGGGCGTTTTCTGGCATACGCAGGGATCCGGAAAGAGCTATTCCATGCTGTTCCTGGCACAGAAGATCCGCAGAAAGTTCCCTGGTTCTCCGACAATTGTTGTATTGACTGACCGTGACGAATTGAATAAACAGATTTGCGGTACCTTTGAGGCTTGTGGACTTCTTGGCAAGACGGAAGGAAAGAAATTTATGGCTACAAGTGGTACAGATCTGATTAATAAACTGAAGGGTAATCCCAGCTTTATTTTTACATTGATTCAGAAGTTTAATAAATCGGATGAACCGCCGATGTATCCAGACCATGATATTCTCATCATTTCAGACGAAGCACACCGCAGTCAGTATGGCGTGTTTGCTGATAATATTGAGAAGCTACTTCCGACTGCGTCCCGAATCGGATTTACCGGAACACCGCTGCTATCCTCCAATGAGATTACGGCAAGGACATTCGGCGGATATATTTCTGTATATGATTTTAAACGTGCTGTAGAGGATAAGGCTACTGTGCCGCTTTATTATGAGAACCGCACCGATAAGATTAAGGAAATCAAAAATCCAGATATTACAGATAAAATTTTGGATGCTATTGAAAAAGCTGATCTGAATCCGGATCAAGCAGAGAAAGTAATGCATGAATTTGAGAAAGAAATACACCTTTTTATGGCAGAGTCACGCCTCCGGAAGATTGCAAAAGATTTTGTCGGGCATTACAGTGATCTGTGGACTACCGGAAAAGCTATGTTTGTCTGCCTGAATAAGGTTACCTGCGTCCGCATGTATAATTTTGTTCAGGAATACTGGCAGGAAGAAATCAAAATGCTGGAACAAAAAATCGCCAGTACGGTATCTGACCAGGAGCAGATGGAACTATCACGAAAATTGAAATGGATGAAGGATACAGAAATGTGCGTGGTCATCAGCCAGGAGCAGAATGAGATCCAGACTTTTAAGAAATGGGATCTTGACATTTTACCGCACAGAACAAAAATGGAGAAACGGGAATTGGACAAGGAATTTAAGGATTCTGACAGTAATTTCCGCGTCGTATTCGTCTGTGCGATGTGGCTGACCGGCTTTGATGTAAAATCGCTTTCCTGCCTCTATCTGGATAAACCGTTGAAAGCACACACTCTGATGCAGACAATCGCCAGAGCAAACCGCGTGGCTGCCGGTAAGAGTAATGGACTTATCATAGATTATATAGGGATTGTTGGGGCACTGAAGGAAGCTTTGAATGATTATACGATTAATAAAAATGGACAGACCCATATTGATCCGACCATTGATAAAAAAGAAATGGTTAAGCAGATTGTGAGAGCAGTTGCGGATGCAAAGCAGCTGTTGGCGGAACACGGTTTTGACCTGGCGGCTTTGATTAAGGCAGAAAAATTTAAGAAGATGGCTCTGCTTAAAGACGGGGCAGAAGCAATGTGTTCCGACCGGGAAACGAAGAAATCTTTTGATACATATGCGAATGAAATCAGCAGATTGGTGAAGTATCTTGACCGCGATGATATAATGCAGGATGTCCGCGATCAGACAGATGCCATCGGTGCTATTTTCCGTGAGATGCAGAAGAAGCGCAAACATATTGATACGACCGACTTGATGGTAGAGATTAATCACATTATCAATGAAAATGTGGAGATCGAGCACCAAGAAGGAGAAGGATTGGTGGAGTCACGTCGTTTTGATATCAGTCAGATTGATTTTGAATTGCTGGCAGCAGAATTTGCGAGGGTAAAAAGAAAGAACCTGATGATCAAAGATCTGAATGATCTGGTGCAGGAACGTTTGTCAAAGATGATGGCGGTAAATCCATTGCGGGTGGATTACTATGTCCGATACATGGGGATCATTGAAACCTATAATGCGGAACAGGATCGGACAACCATAGAGAAAACTTTTATGGATCTTATGAATCTGGCTAAGAGCATGTCGGAAGAAGAACAGCGCTTTGCCAGAGAAGGCTTCTCTAATGATGAAGAACTTTCCATCTATGATCTGCTTTTTTCAGAGAATCTTTCCAAAAGCGACATCGACAAAATAAAGAAGATGTCTGTAGAACTATTGAAAAAGATTAAAGAACGGATCGCTGGTATGGATCACTGGACCGATAAACAGGAGACAAGGGCAGCGGTAGATGTCCTGATCAGAAATGTTTTGTATGAGCAGATCCCGGACAGTATGTTTGACCGGTTGGAAGTGTACCGGAAAGCGATCTATGAGCATATTTATACGCACTATAAAGAGGCAGCATAAATGGAAAGTTGTGGTGAATAATTTTGGCGTGATATTTAAAGAAAATCGAAAAAAGAGGAGGACATGATATGAAACTGGGCGAGTATTCTGCAAAATTGCGCGGCAAGGGAGTGCACATTCCCAAAGCGATGGAACTGAACGGAAAAGAATTAAACGTCTTTGTCCTGCGGCAGGAGGAGATCACCTACCTGGCCCTCTGGGAGCCGGAGGAATTGACGCCTGAAGAACAGGAATTTATGAAGGACGGCTCTTTAGAGATTCTGCAGCAGTATACCGCCTCCTGCCGGAAGGACGGAAATTTCCGGCTGCCGGATGTTTTTCTGGAGGGACTGGAGGACGATCATGTGCTTGTGGTGGGGGTGCTGGATCATGTGGAGATCTTTTCGGGAAAATATCCGCAGGAAGAAGACACAGATGATGTTATGGCAGAGATAATGGAATTATTGGGGCTGGACATATAGAGAGGGAGACGCCTGTGGAATTTAAAACGACCGTATACGCCGCGGATATCCGCGAACTGGAAAAAGAGGAGCTGTTTTGCGCCGTGTATGACATGGTCTCAGAACAGCGCCAAAAAAAGACCGATGCGTGCCGTCATATGGCGGACAAGCGCCGCTCCCTTGCGGCGGAGCTGCTTCTGGAAAAAGCCCTGGCGGATCTGGGACTCTGCCCGAAACAGCTGCGGTTTGCCTATGGGGAAAACGGAAAGCCCTATCTGCAAAACGAGAAAAATGTGCATTTCAATCTCTCCCATTCCGGGGATTATGCGCTTTGCGCGGTTTCCATGCGGGAAGTGGGATGCGACATCGAAAAGATCACGGATCGGAAGCAGACGGTGGCCAAAAAATTTTCACAGGCAGAAAAAGAATGGCTGGAAGCGCAGGAAGATCCCGGTGAAAAGCAAAAACAATTTTTTCGTCTGTGGACATTAAAAGAAAGCTATGTAAAAACAACGGGGCAGGGGCTGACACTGCCCCTGGATACTTTTTGCGTGCCGTTTCGCGAGACTTGGGGTGCGTGGAATGTGGGCGAACAAAAATATTATTTCCGTGAGTACGATATCTGCTCCGGCTATGTGTGCGCGGTGTGTTCTTTGCAGAACGCATTTGAGAAAACTGCGCGAAGGGTGAAGATTTCACAAATCATTGCGGAGTTTTGATAAATTGCTGTGGATTTGGACTGATAAGTTTTAAGTGTTATATTGCAAAATATAAAGCAATCTGTTAGAATATGAAAAGAACGTATGTTCGCATGCTTGAAGTCGCAATCTGCGACATCAAGATCCTGGATGGAGGGGGCCGGTGCACTTATGACAGAAGAAATAAAAGAGGTTACGATGCTGGCGGAAGCGGTGAAAATACAGAATCTGATATATGTGATTAGAGGAAAGCAGATTATGATAGATAGTGATCTTGCTGTCCTCTATCAGGTAGAAACAAGGAGATTGAATGAGGCCGTAAAAAGAAACAGTTCCCGTTTCCCGGAGAGGTTCTGTTTTCAGCTTACAAAAGAGGAGTATGAAAACTTGAAGTCGCAATCTGCGACATCAAGTTTGGATGAAAA
>CANRKY010000013.1 GCA_947631355.1 uncultured Marvinbryantia sp. | reverse complement strand
GTGTGGTCTGCGATAGCATCCAGATCTACGCCCTGGCGGTCAAACAGGTAGCCAGGGCACCATGCGGTACCAGCTGAACAGGAGATAGGTGTGTAGCCTGCATCCTGCAGTGTCTGGCAAACGGTGAGCAGCTCGTCAAATGTGGTGGGAACTTCCACGCCTGCATTTGCAAACATCTCGGTGTTGTAGTATACGCACGCTGCAGCGAAGCAGGTGGGAACGCCGTAGATCTTGCCGTCATAGGTGAGGCTGTCGAAGATACCATCTGTAAATGTTCCGTACCAATCTGCTTCCTGGTTGGTCAGGATATCGGTGATATCCATCGCGGAACCTGCTTCTACGTACACATCCATGTTCGGGCCCGGGTTGCAGATATACACATCCGGTGTCTGGCCCGCCGCGATCAGCGCATTTAATTTTCCGTCATATTCTTCCAGGTTTGTGGTGATCGGGGTAACATGGTACTGTCCCTCGTACTCTGTGTTGAAGCGATCGATCACGTCCGCGTATCCTAAGGATACCAAGTCTTCCGTTGCCTGCAGGTCATCCCAGAACATCCAGGTGATCTCCTCTACATCGCCCTCAGCCTGTACCGGAACAGCCGCGAACAATGCGCTTGCCGTCATAGCTGCTGAAAGAACAGCTGCCATCAGTCTTCTTTTTGTCATGTAACTTTCCTCCTTTTAAAATTTGGTTTTTACGTTGTTACTGTACTTTAACTATAGCAGGCGGAATTGTATTTTTCTTTGTAATTGTTGCCATATAACTACGAATTATTGCTGTGGTGTTTTTGTGTCCTTCCGTCAACTGGCACAATTTTATAAAGTTGCTTCCTAATTTTTGTGCATATTTTTGCAAACCGCGATTCCCGCATGGAAAAATTGCTTTCCTGTTGCCTTTTTTTCCTTCGTCTGTTATAGTATAGGTAATTGTGAAATCGCAATTTCTCGTACCGATTCATGGAAAAGCTGGAAATTTATTCCAGACGCGCCATGACATACAAAGCAACGCATACCGGATCCTGCGCGGAACGATGCATGCCATGAAACATACTGGCTTCCATGCGGAACGATGCACGCCATGAAACATACCGGATCCTGTGCGGAACGATGCATGTCATGAAACATACTGGATCCTGCGCAGCAATGCGCGCCATGTCAAAAAGGAGCATACATATGATCGAAAATCTTGCCGGGCTTCATGAAACCGTAAACTATAAGAAAAATCTGCAGGTCATGCTCTACAACAACGACGAGGCGGAGGATTATCCCCCGCACTGGCATGTGCCGTTTGAACTGATCATGCCCACAGAGAGCGGGTACCGCGCTGTATGTGACGGCAAGGAATATCAGCTCCGGGAGGGGGACGTCCTCATCATCTGTCCGGGCGTGGTTCACGAATTGTTTGCGCCCCCAAAGGGCGTGCGCATTATTTTTCAGCCCAGCAAGGCGCAGATCGCGCTGAAAGATCTGGATCTGCTCATTTCCATGCTGAGTCCCGCCGCATACATCACCCCGGAGAGCGCTCCGGAGATCCATCCCATTATCCACAAACTGATGCTGGAGATCCGGGACGAATTTTTCCAGGCCTCGCTGTACGCGGCCTCAATCATCTATGCAAAATTTCTGGAGATTCTTGCGCTGGTGGGGCGCCATTACGCGCACATGACGCAGCAGCATTTTGAAGTGAAAAATACCAAGCAAAAAGAATATATGGAAAAGTTTGTTTTTATCTGCGACTATATCAACGAACATTACGCGGAGCCGCTCACCCTGGAGGAGGTGGCTTCGATGGCCGGATTCAGCAAGTATCATTTCACGCGGCTGTTCAAGCAGTACGCGGACACCTCTTTTTACAAATACCTGAACCAGAAGCGCATCAATCAGGCCAAAGCCCTGCTGGTGAACAAAGAGCTCTCCGTGCTGGAGGTGGCCCTGCAGTGCGGCTTTTCCAACCTGTCCTCGTTTCTGCGCATGTTTAAGCTGGTGACCGGGTGCACCCCCACCGAACTGCGCAGAATGTATCACGGAGATTTTGATTACGTGCAGTAACATTGCACGCGCTCAAAATCTCCGCCCTTTTTTCTTTGATTCTATTTTTCTCTGTTTCTGTTTTTCTCTGTTTCCTCTGTTCTGACAGTTCTGCTTCTGTGTTCCTCAACGGTGTCTTCCCGGCTCTGCCAACTCTGCTTTCTCAATAGCATTTTCCCGGCTCCTGTATCTTCAATTCTGTCTTCGCCGCCTCTGTCTCCGGCCACTTCCCGTGAGCAAGTTGAACAGGCCGCCCACATAAGGGTTGCCGAAAGCGAGCACGATTGCCAGCGCCACCACCGCAAACAGGATCGTCAGCCGCATCTTGCCCAGTTCCTGCAGCCATTTCATCCTGCCCTGCACATACAGGCGCAGAAAACCGTGCAGCAGATACACAGGCATGGTATAGCGCCCGCACACCGACACGATGGGAATTTTTCTGTCCGGCACAGCCAGCAGGAAAAACGCGATCCACACCGCCGCTATGAACATCAACATCGCCCGGGTATAAATGGTATATTCGCCGGGCTTGTACGCAAATGACCCGTAAAACATGCGGTTTGTAAGGGTCTCCCTGTTCCACAGATACCACGCGCAGGCCGCCGCTGCCGCTCCCGCGGCCAGAGCGCATGGGATGCGCATACCTGCGGGCAGTCCGTTGTTTTCGGTTTCCCTTCTCTCCGGATGCCCCATATAATATCCCGCGATAAAGAACGGCAGGAACACAAAAAACCGCGACAGAGAGAGATCGTACCCTATGGAATCATCAAATCCCGCCAGCAAAGCAAGTCCCACGGACGCCGCAAGCACGGCACATCTGGCCGGCCAGCCCTTCACATCAAACAGCGGGATCAGAATATGATCGTACAGCAGCACCAGAAGATACCACAAAAGCCAGTACGGCTGGTGGAACTGCATGGCCGTGGCCGGATCCCGCACAAAGATAGCATTGTCCGCCAGGATATAGAGCACCTGGAACAATACATACGGCACCGCGATCCGCAGAAGGATTTTCTTTCGGTCAAACCGCGCAAAATATCCGCTCACAAACAAAAGCGCGGGCACATGGAACGAATAGATGATGTAGTACAGGCGCGTGGGCGCCAGTTCCATGAAATGCGCGTACACCACCAGAAAGATCAGCAGAAAGCGTATGTTGTCAAATTTATATTTTCGGATCCTGGATGTCCTAGATGCGGGAGACATTGTTCGCCTCATCAAATGTGTGCGGCTCTTTGGAAGTTCCTTTGTGCCCCAGGGCAACCGCGATCTCAAACTCGTACCCCTCCGGGAATTTCAGTTTCTGCGCAAAGTACTCTTTCTTTTCGCCCAACATCACATCGCGGATGCAGCCGATGATCAGGCTGCCAAGGCCCAGCCCATGCGCCGCCAGCGCGATATTCTCCACCGCAATGCCCGCGTCCAGCGCGCTCCACTTGAAACCGGCGTCCGCGCTCAGGATCATCACCGTGGGGGCTTCGTAGTAAAAGTTGTGGGGCGTCTGTCCGCCGCCGGTCATTGCCGTATGGATCTCCGCCAGGATCGGGTCGGTTCCGCTCACCACCGTGATATGCACTTCCTGCTTATTGGCCGCCGTGGGCGCCTGAAGGCCCGCGCGGATCAGCACATTCAATTCTTCCTCTGTGAGCGCCTGCTGCGTATAGCCGCGGGTGCTGCTTCTCTCAGCGATCGCCTGGATCACACCACATTTTTCTTCCTGCTTCATGTTTGTTTACCTCCTTGCTTTTTTATACTTCGTTTTCTTTTCTTATGTTTTTTATGCTTTATTTCTTATGCTCTATTTCTTTTCTTATGCTTTATTTCTTATTCTTTCCCATAAGTCGATTCTGACACATCTTATTTTTCTATTGAATCTCTTTCACCTGTGATGAATGAAGCCAGACAGAACGCGATACCGTTAATCGTTCCAGTGCCAGAATCCCTTTCATTCACGCTGTTCGAAACCGGATAGAACGTGCTATCGCTGATTGTTCCAGTGCCGGAATCTTTTTAATCTGTAATGATCGAGACCAGATAGAACGGCCGCGCCTGCGCCATATCCTTTACGGTGATGGTCAGCGTGTGCGATGTCCGCTCACCGCTCTCATACACAGTCTGCAAAGCCAGGCAGTCGCCCCAGTCCTCGTCAAAATTTCCATCCAGAAATACGGCGTGTTCCGTGTCGCCGTCCACCACTGCCTCCGCCGTCATGCAGTCCCGGTTTACAGCCCGCAAAAACTGGGCGGAAATGTGGGAACACCGCAGTTCAAAAGTGATGGAATCCCCCGGATTACAGCCCATCCAGCCGTTTTTGTACAGATCCAGCAATTCCTTTTTGGGTCTGGTATCGGTCAGAAAACCGTTGAGTTTCGGCGCGGTGTTTGTCATCTGGTGCCGCTGCGCGTGCTCAAAGCGGTTTTTCGTTACCGGCGGCGGGCACTCTGGTTCTTCCTCCTCGGTGTCCATATCCTGATAGACCGTCTGCAGCTTGTGAATGATCCTGTCTGCCAGAAATCTGTGGCCTTTGTCATTCGGATGCAGATTATCCGGAGTCATCTCCGCCGCGGTATATGTGCCGCTGCAGATCAGGCGGTATAAGCTGTCGCGCATGCTCACACACGGGATGCCATATTTTTCCGCCACCGCGTTGTGCCGATCCTGGGCGCATATCCCGCTGTCGTACAGCACGTTGTTCAACACGATCACTGCGGGCGCGTTTTCATGGCACCAGAGCTGGCGCAGCACACCCTCGAAGGTTTCCTGGAAAAACGCCGTGTCCTCGTCATTTACGGTAAAGTCTACCACCACGAAGTCCGGGTTGTACTGCAAAAGATCGTCCTGTGCCCGCGCCGCGCCAAACAATGAGGTGGTTCCCCCGATCCCGGCGTTCACAAAGGTAAACTTGCTGTGCGGAAACTGTTTCACCCACCACTGGTAAACCAGCGCCGCGTAACAGGTGTCCGGCGTTGAGGAAAGGCTTCCCTGCGTGATGGATCCCCCAAGGAATCCGATGCAGAATGTTCCGCCTTCCTGCGCCCTTTTCATCAGCTTTTTCAGCCTTGCGTTGTTTCCCGGCACCGCCAGTGCGTCCTCCATCGCAAGGTTTTTGTTTTCTGTCTGGCTCTCCATATTTTTGCCCGCCTCTCTTTTCTTTTTGACTCCCTATCTGTTCCAACTGTTTCTTGCTTTTCCAATTCTCTATCTGCTGCAGCTGTCTCTTGCTGTTTTCAGCTCTCTATCTGCTGCAGCCGTCTCTTGCTGCTTTCAGTTCTCTATCTGTTTCAGCCGTTTCCGGCGGCCTCTCAGGACTGCCAAATTTCCTCGCCGAAGCCCCGGATAAACGACACCAGTTCCTCCGCCATCTCCTGCGCCTCTGTGACCCGTATATGCCCCGGCGTTCCGCAGCCGTTTTTCCGGTACAGGAAGTGAACGATCTTTTCATCCCCCATATTCCGGCACACTTCTTCTATGGCATTGTCCCAGTTTTTGTCGTGATTCAATATGGTGGTGGTCAAAATGATCAGCGCCTTTGGATATACGTTTCGTATCTTTTCCAGCCACGCTGCATAATGGGCTTTCCAAACTGCGGCCTTTTCCCCCGCGGGATCTTCTTTCATGTAATCTTCCGGGAAATTGTCGTTCTGCCCGATGGCCACAATCACCACATGGGGCGTGTACAGCGAAAAATCCCACGCGGTCATCGGCCCGTAAAGCGGGTTGTACTGCAGCCTGTCCCAACAGGATTCCGCACCCAAAAGCCGGGGCTCCCCAAAATATCCGGTGTCGTCCAGCAGCGCAATGCCTCCCTGGGAAGTGTCGTGCAGCTCCGCGCCCAGCATGCGCGCAGCAAACCACGCGTAGGAATAATATGCATTGGAGTACTCGCCGTTGTGCTCCGGATCCGCTTTTCCCGTGTACTCCACGGCCTCGGAGACCTCCCCCGCCGACACGGAGTCTCCAAACACTTCCATCCTTCTTTGAGGTTTTGCAGGAGGCGTCAGAACCTGCGCATCCTCCGCCAGCTCAAACCCCAGAAAAAATATGCGGTTGCTGGAGTCCTGCCGCTTAAAGAGCGTCACATGATGTACCGTGTCCGCAAGGCCCTCCGCCAGTGCGTAGGCTTTCTCGGAAGCCGCCGGATCCTCATGTTCTCTGGCGTTTACCGTCTCCAGCTTCACCGTGCTCTGCACGCCGTCCACGAGCGCGCCCACATAGGTATCCCAGTACAGGCTCTCGCCGCGCAGAACCGCTTTGATCTCAGTTCCCCGGAAGCGGATCGTCACCTGGCTTGCCGCGTAGAGAAACGCGGGCATCCGTGGGTCGGCCCAGTCAATCCTGCCGCTGTACTGTAAATTTTTATCATCCGGATATACTCTCATATTCTCCGCCGTCCTTTTTCGTTCTCCTGTATTTCCCGTTATCTTGTATGTCCTGTTATCTTGCATTTCCGTTATTGTGTATGTTCTGTTATTTTATATTCCCTTTATCTTGTATTTCCGTTATCTTATATTTTCCTTTATCCAGCAATTATCCTGTATTTTCCGCTATCCTTCATTTCCCGTTATTTTTTCATGCGATGTTTACTTATTCTTTTTTATGGCTTTCCCGCTGTCCGCTGCAAGTTTGCGTCCATGTTTCGCGTTTTTCCCACTGTCATTTTTTTGTTCTATGGTCATATACGCCTCTGTTTCCACCGGCAACTCCTGCCGCCGCAGGGAGTACTCCGCCACCCGCTTTACAATGTAATACAGTGTGGCAAAAAGCGGAACTCCCACGATCATGCCCAGGAAGCCCAGCAGCTTGCCAAACAGAAGCATGGCCACCGTCACATACAGGGCGGAAAGCCCGGTGGAGTTCCCCAGGATGCGCGGGCCGATGATGTTTCCGTCGATCTGCTGCAAGACAACCACAAAAATCAGGAAAACTACACATTTGGCCGGAGAAACCAGCAGGATCAGAAACGCGCTGGGCACGGCTCCGATAAAGGGGCCGAACATGGGGATGATGTTCGTCACACCCACGATTACGCTCACCAGCAGCGCATAAGGCATTTTCAGCAGGGTGAGGCCCAAGAAGCAGATCACGCCCACGATCAGGGAATCCACCAGCTTTCCGGAGATGAATCCGCTGAAAATGCGGTCTGTCTGTCTTACGCCTTCCAGAATGGCATCGTTCCAGCGCTTATTGCGGCTCACCGAAAAGAACAGCTTCCGGCACTGGCCGATGTAGCGCTCCCGATCCAACAGCAGATAGATGGTCACAATTACCGCCACCACCAGGCTGACCAGCGCGGAGCCCACAGACAGCACGCTGCCGGAAATGGTGGATACCGTGGCCAGCATATGGTCTTTGATCCAGCCCGCCAGATAAGTCTCTGCGGATTCGATCATCTGCATCACGGTGGCGCCCGCCTCGCTGTCTGACTCCAGATAAATGCGCAGCCTGTTCAGCTGAGCCTCCATCTGCCCCGGCAGCTTTGCGACCAGTTCGCTCACGCTGTATACCAGCTGCGGCAGCACCAGCGCGCAGAACAACAGCAAAATTCCGAGTGCCAGGAGAATGGTAAGCAGCACGGAAACCAGCCGTGCAAATCGCCCGCACTTTTTCAGGCACCGCTCCAGGAACCGCTGCACCGGGCACAGCACGTAGGCCAGCACCATACCCAGCACCACCGGCTGCAGCGCCGATAAAATAAGCGAAATGTAATTCTTTATCCCGTCAAACCGGAAGATTAGAAAGAAAAAAACAATCGTTGCCGCCAGGCTGCCAAATATGGTGAGCCCCAGCTTTATATAATCCGGTTTCTTCTGTTCCATAACGCAATTCCTCCCTGCCCGTCTTTTTTGCCTGTTCTGCGCCAGCTTACACCCGCGTCTGTCCATACCGCATCTGCCTGCGCTGCATGTCGCATCCGCCCGCGCTGCGTCTGTCTATACTGTATCTGCGATCGAGACTTTTAATCCCTGTTTTTGTTTGACATCTTCCTGTGAACTTTCTATAATAGACAGCAGATTCCTGCAATCCGTTCCGCGGGCGGCATCGGCGCCGTCCGGTTTTCCTTTATCCAAAAGAAAGGACTGACTGTCATGCAAAAAAACATTATCCGCCGCTTCGTCTGTATGTGTGCCGGGAATGTGATCATGGGGCTGGGCGTTGCCCTGTTTAAGCTGTCCCTGATGGGAAACGATCCCTGCAACGCCATGCACATGGCCATCGCCGATAAGATCGGCGTCCCGTTTTTTATCGTTTCCATTGCCGTGAGCAGCGTCTGGTTCATCGCGGAATTTCTGTTCGGCCGAAAATACATAGGCGCCGGAACCCTTGTCAACTGGTTCGGCGTGGGGTACATAGCCACCTTTTTTCACAATCTGATCACCGGCAGCTTTGCTGTCCCATCGGAACTGCTTCCCCGGCTGATCGTCATGGCCGTGGGCGTGCTGGTACTCAGCCTCTCCGTATCCATGTACCAGACCGCGGATATGGGCATCAGCCCCTACGACTCCCTGTCGGTCATCCTGGCGGATCGGCTGCCCGTTCCCTATTTCTGGTGCCGCATCGCCACTGATGTATTCTGCACCGTGGTTGCCTTTGCCTTCGGGGGCATCATTGGTCTGGGAACGCTGCTCTGCGCTCTGGGCCTTGGGCCGTTTATCGCGTTCTTCAACCGCCATGTGTCCGAAAAGCTCTGCGGTATTTCCTCGGAAGCTGCCCGTGAGACTGGAAGCTGTTCGTGAAACCGAAAACTGACCTTGAAATTGAAAACTGCCCGTGTAACGGAAAATACTACTCCTCCGTGACCGTGATCCGCTCGATCACCGGCTGATCCTCCGCTTTCACAGTGCCGTTGCTATCCTGCACCGGCGTGTCCTTGCAGATCTGATCTACAATCTCCATGCCGCTGGTCACATAGCCAAATCCCGCGTAATCCCCGTCTAGAAACAGGCTGTCGGACTGCACAATGAAAAACTGGCTGTCCGCGCTGTCTTTATCCTGGGCGCGCGCCATGGAGATCACCCCTCGTTTATGGGAGATCGGGTTGTCCACCCCATTGCTGGAAAATTCTCCTTTGATGGTCTGCCCGGAACCTCCCGTGCCATTTCCCAGCGGGTCGCCGCCCTGTATCATAAATCCATCTATGATGCGGTGGAAAGTCAGCCCGTCATAAAAGCCCTCTTTCACCAGATTCACAAAATTCTCCACCGTGATCGGTGCGGAATCACTGTCTAATTTTACCACAATGTCCCCGTAGTCTTTCACGGCGATCGTCACCTCCGGGCCGGACAGCGAGGCAACATCCACCTCTGTCTGCTCCTGCTCCTGTGCGTCTTCCTCCTCGCCGCTCCCCTGATTCAGGATCACAAAAAGCAGGATCCCCACAATAACAACGATGCAGAAAACTGTTAGCCCTATCAGGCCCGCATACGATTTTTTCTTTGTATTCTTGTTTTTCCTTGCCACTCTATTGCTCATATGATTTCCCTTCCATGGCCTGCACAGCAGGCTTTACTTCCCAATAAGAATAGCACACGGCATGAAAAATGGCAAGCGGCAGCGTGAGCGAAATTCGGTATAATAGCGGCAGACCCCTTCTGCCGCCGATCATCTTGTGCTAAAAATACAGGGAAAAATACGGTGTGATTTTTGTTGACATCCCGAAAGGATTATGATATAAATACAAAGTGGGCAACACACAGGGGATTGGTCAAATGGTATGACAGAAGTCTCCAAAACTTTTAGCGGGAGTTCGATTCTCTCATCCCCTGCTTAAAAAAGTACCGTATTGGCGGTGCTTTTTTCTTTGTTTTTTCCATGGACGTATGACATCTATGCAGGCCGCCCGATGCTGGCAGCATCGGGCGGTTTTGTCAGGAAGCGGTTGCATTAATTTTAACAAAAGTATTGAATCTCTCCAAAATAGTCTAGCCATTTCCGGATTATCTCTGCACTTCTGGCTTCCAGCATCCGCATGATATTCTTCAATGTTTTCTCTGGTATTTTTGAATTGTTATGGCATAAATAGCACTTTCCGTTTTTGGTGATCCAGATTTTTGTGGAGTTCGCCGTGGGACTCCCTTCTGATACATGAACGTGTATGGGCTCCAGTGGTTTATTTTCATTAGTCCAAAAATATACCCAGTAAGAACCAAGCCTAAAGATTTGAGGCACTATCGAATCCCCCTTCCTGCGAAAATTCCATGATCAAGTGAGCAGATGATTCGATAATTTCCTGGAACCTTGCGATGTCTTCCGCTGAATATGCGAAAATATCTTCCCATTTATACGAAGGGAGCCAACAGGTGGCATGCTTAAAGCAAACTTTTTCATCCGGCGTTTCAATATACACTTTCACCCTTCCGTCAGGCTTCATCTCCGAGTGCACGATTTCTGTGTTATCATTAAGTGTCATATACGGATACATCATGGTTTCATCCCTCCTATCTCAGCTTTCTTATAATGGCATGTATTTTGAAAATAAGCGCGATCCGCCCTGCTGTGTCAGGAAATAATGCCTCAGTTTCCCGACAGAATATGGTTTACCGCCTCCCGCACCGTCTTGCACCCCACTATGCGCACATCCTGCACTTTTCCAACTGTCGGCACGGATACCTCCGGCATCAGCACTGTGAGGAAGCCCAGCTTTCGCGCTTCTTCCACGCGCTGTTTCGCCATGCTGACCGCGCGGATCTCTCCGCTTAACCCCACTTCGCCGAAGGCGATCAGTTTCTCGTCCACCGGGATGTCTTTGTAGCTGGACACCACGGCCAGAATCAGCCCCAGGTCGATCGCGGGCTCCGTCATTTTGATGCCGCCCGCTATGTTCACATATACATCGCAGGTGGACAGGTGGATGCCCGCTCTCTTTTCCAGTACCGCCAGCAGCAGGTTCACACGGTTGAAGTCTGTGCCCGCCGTGGTGCGCCTCGGCATGGGCAGGCTGCTCTTGCACACCAGCGCCTGTATCTCCACCAGCACGGGGCGGGTGCCCTCCATGGAACACGCCACCACAGAGCCGGAGGCGTCTTCCAGTTTTCCGTTCAGCATATATTCTGAAGGATTTTTCACCTCCGCAAGGCCCGTGTCGCGCATCTCGAACACGCCGATCTCGTTGGTGGAGCCGAACCGGTTCTTCACGGCCCGCAGGATGCGGTACGCCGCGTGGCGGTCTCCCTCGAAGTAGAGCACGGTGTCCACCATGTGCTCCAGCACCCTTGGCCCTGCCACCACGCCCTCTTTTGTCACATGCCCCACCAGGAACACGGATATCCCCATGCCTTTCGCGATCTGCAAAAACACGCCGGTGGATTCGCGCACCTGGGACACGCTGCCCGGCGCGGAGGCCACCGCATCGCTGTACATGGTCTGAATGGAGTCGATCACCACGATCTGCGGCTTTGCTTTCTCCAGCGCCTGCCGGATCGATTCCAGATTGGTCTCACAATAGACTTTTAAATCCGCCTGGGAATCTCCCAGGCGCTGCGCCCGCAGCTTGATCTGCCGGGCGGATTCCTCCCCGGAGATATACAGCACACTGGTTCCCTGCCGCACCAGATTATGGCACACCTGCAAAAGCAGGGTGGACTTCCCGATGCCCGGATCTCCGCCCACCAGAATCAGGGAGCCGGCCACAATGCCGCCTCCCAGCACCCGATCCAGCTCTCCGATCCCCGTGGATGTGCGCTCGCTCTCGTCCGCGCGGATATCCGACAGCAGTACGGGCTCTGCGCGCAGCCCGCTCCTGCCCGCGGTGCCCGCCGCCTTCTTTGCCGACGCGGGCTCCTCCGCGAACGTATTCCATTCCCCGCACGCGGGGCACTGCCCCTGCCATTTTGCGGACTCATATCCGCAGTTCTGGCAGAAAAAAACAGTCGCTTTTCCTTTTGCCATCGCTTACCTTTCTATCTTCACCGAGACGGCCCTGCCCGCTTCCAGCTCCACGCTGAAAGACAGCTTGCCGCTCAGATTTGTCTTCATTGTACCGGCGTTCTCGCCGTCCATCCGGATGCCGTACACCGTGTCCGGCTCCATCTCCACCGTGATCTGCACATCCTGTGCGCCCTCCACCTGAAATTCCATGCCGTTTTCCGTCTCTTTCAGGTGACGCACGGTGCTTCCCGGAACCGACTCATAAACAAACATCTCGTTCCGCTCCAGTTTTGTGATATCGCGGTAAGATTTCACCTTGTAAATATCCCCGTTGTTCACAAAATCCGACACTTTCGCCTTCTGCTCCAGCAGATGATTTCCGAAACCGATCCCCCCGTCTTCTTCTCTGAAAATTAAATTTTCTGTTGCTGACATATGCTTGTCCTCCCTTTTCTTTATCCCGGCCCTCGCAGCCGGCAGCCCCGCGGCGGATCTCCCGCCGCGCCGGCTTATTTTTTTGTAAAAATAATTTTTTTATCCGACACGGACGCCGTCACCGCGTCTCCCCGGGAAATCCTTCCCGCCAGTATCTCCTCCGCCAGCACATCTTCCACCTGTGTCTGGATGGCGCGCTTCAGCGGGCGAGCGCCGAATTTGGGATCGAACCCGCTCTCCGCGATCTGTTTCTTCACCGACGGGCGGAACGTGAGCGTGATCTCCATCTGCTTTTTGCAGCGCTGCGCGAAATCGTCCAGAAGCAGCGCCACAATGCGGCGGATCTCCTCTTTGCTCAGCGAGCGGAACACAATGATCTCGTCAATGCGGTTCAGAAACTCCGGCTTGAATAGCCGCTTCACTTCCTCCATCACGCTGTTCTTCATGCGCTGATAGTTTTCTTTTTCATCGTCCACGGCGGTAAAGCCCAGTTTTTTAGGCTCCACGATAGACTGCGCCCCGGCGTTGGACGTCATGATCAGAATGGTGTTTTTAAAGTCCACCTTTCTTCCCTGGGAATCGGTAATGTGCCCGTCGTCCAGCACCTGCAGCAGGATATTAAACACATCCGGGTGCGCCTTTTCCACCTCGTCCAGCAGGATCACGGAATATGGGTTGCGCCGCACCTTTTCGCTGAGCTGGCCGCCCTCATCATAACCCACGTAGCCGGGTGGCGAACCCACCATCCGCGACACGCTGTGCTTTTCCATATATTCTGACATATCCACGCGGATCATGGACTGTTCGCTCCCGAACACCACCTCCGCCAGCACTTTGGAGAGTTCGGTCTTTCCCACGCCGGTGGGGCCGAGGAACAAAAACGAGCCTATGGGGCGCGCAGGGTCTTTCAGCCCCACCCGTCCGCGCTTCACGGCCCGCGCCACCGCGCGCACCGCTTCGTCCTGGCCGATCACCCGCTTGTGGAGCGTCTGTTCCAGCTTCAAAAGCCGCTTGGTCTCTTTCACTTCCAGCCGCTGTACCGGGATCTTTGTCCACATGGAGACCACTGCCGCAATATCCGCTTCCGTCACCTCCAGGCGGTACGCCTTTTCCGGGAAAGCGCCGTTCCCCGTTTTCTGATTCCTGGCAAGCCTCTTTTGCAGGCTCTCCATCTTCCGGATCATGGCAAGCTGCTTCTGGTTCAGCTTCGCCGCAGTCTCCCAGTCCCCGTCTATGATCGCCTTTTCTTTTTCCTCGGACAGGCCATCGATGAACTCCTGCACACCCTCCAGCGTTCCTTTGTGTGCGTGGAACGCGCTGTCCATCTGGCTGATCTGCTTGCCGGAAGCCGCCTCATCCATCAGGTCGATCGCCTTATCCGGCAGATACCGGTCGTTAATATAGCGGGCGGAATACTGCACCGCCGCCAGGATCGCCTCGTCCGTGATCGCCACATTGTGGTGCATTTCATACTTTTCCCGCAGTCCCCGCAGGATCTCCACCGTCTCGTCCTCGGTGGGCTCCTCCACGGTGACAGACTGGAACCTTCGCTCCAGGGCAGGGTCTTTCTCGATGTGCTTCCGGTACTCCGTGATGGTGGTCGCCCCGATGAGCTGCATCTCGCCTCTGGAGAGCGCCGGTTTTAAAATGTTGGAAGCGTCCATGGCTCCCTCCGCGCCCCCGGCGCCGATGATGGTGTGAAGCTCATCGATGAACAGCAGGATATCCCTGCGCTCGCTCACCTCCTGGATCACCCGCTTGATGCGCTCCTCAAATTCCCCGCGGTATTTGGAACCCGCCACCATGGCGGCCATATCCAGCGTGTAGATCTGTTTGTCCCGGATGACATCGGGCACATTGCCCGCCACAATGCGCTGGGCAAGCCCTTCCACGATGGCCGTCTTGCCCACGCCCGGCTCCCCGATCAGACAGGGATTATTTTTGGTGCGCCTGCCCAGGATCTGGATGATGCGCCGGATCTCTTTTTCCCGGCCCACCACAGGATCCAGTTTTCCCTCCATGGCCTGCCTGGTGAGGTTGCGGCTGAAGCGCTCCAGCATATCTATCTGCACCATGCCGCCGTCTCCCTGCACCTGCTGCACATATTCCCGGTAGCGCTCCTCCTCCAGCCCTAGGCTGTCCAGCACCTCCATCAGCACTTTCTGCACCTGCACGCCCATGGTGTGCAGGAGGCGCATGGCGATGCACTCCGTATCCTTCAGAATGGCCAAAAGGATGTGCTCCGTGCCGATCTCTTTCTGGCGGAAAAACTCCGCCTCCACTTTCGTCTGCTCCAGGATCGCCTGCGCCCGGGGAGAATACTGCATCCTGTCCTTTTGCAGCACCGTTCCTTCCGGAACGATGAGCTCCCGGATCATCTCCTTCACTTTTTCTTCACTCACCTGATATTCGCTTAAAATAGCGGCTGCCATGCCCTCCGGCTCCTCCAAAAGTCCCAGGAGGAGATGTTCGGAGCCGATATAGCTCTGCCCGCATTTTTTTGCCGCCTGCTGCGCATACTTCAGCACAGCCTGAGCCTGTCTTGTAAACTGCATGTCTTCTACGTCCTTCCATTTTTCATATCGTCCAGTATCTCATCAATCATAGTATGCACTTCTTCGCCGCTAATATTTTTGCAGCATGCCTCTGCCAGCAAAACGCGCATGGCCCCGCGCAGTTCCTCCATGGCCCGTATCTTGTCGATATCCAGCGCCACCACCGCGCCCCGGCGGCGATCCAGCTGCAGAAAGCCCTCCTGGCGCAGCACAGAATACGCCTTGTTCACCGTGTGCATATTGATCCCGATATCGTCCGCCATCTGGCGCACCGAAGGGAGCGCATCGCCCTCGCGTATGGCGGAGGTGGCGATCCCCAGGACGATCTGGTTTCTGAGCTGAATATAGATCGCCTCGTCACTCTGAAAATCAATTTCAATTATCATCTGTACCACTTCCATTCTTCTTAAAATGCCCTGTGATCTGTCATCGCGAAAACACTCTGTTATATATATAATAGCACAGATGCTCAAAGATACAAGAGGAAAATTTATGCGCCCGAACAAATCGGGCGCATAGCTGAAATCATGTTCTGTTTACAGGTCTATCATTTCTACGTTGATATCCGGTTCCTGGGTCTGCCCCTGCACCAGTGTGGGTTCGGAAGGCGCTTCCGCCGCATCTTGTTTGCGGTTCCTGCGCCCCGCCGGCGGTTCCGCGGTCACTGCGGCCTGCTCCATCGCTCCCTGCTGCTGAACCGGCGCGTTCACCTGGCCCGGCGCCGGCTGCGCGTACAATACCTGGGAGGCGTTCCCGAAGGCTTCCTGCACATTCTGCGTGGCTTCCTGCACCGGCTCCTGCATCGGCATTCCCTGTCTGGGATCCTGGGCCGCGCCTGTATTGTAGTAATATCCGCCCTGCATGATCTCCTTGCGCGCAAACTCGTTGCTCTTTTCAATCTGGCTCCTGGCGTCCTTCAGATCCTCTTTCAGATCCCGGTTGCGCAGCGCCTGGTTGATCACAAAGATCAGCACCAGAACCGCAAAGCCAACCAGCCCGTAAAGCACTTTCATCAGCAGGTTCAGCCGGTCTGTCAGATCCGCGTTCTCCACCGACAGACTCTCGATCTGCTGCCTGCTGGCCGCAAGCTCGGCCTCTCTCTGGGCCGCCGCCTCGCTCTCGCTCTGCCGCTGTGCCTCCTCCTGCTGCCTCTGCTCCTCGCTGATCTCTGTCTGAGGCGGTTCCGTCTCCACCGGAGCCTCCGATGTGACGTGCAGCAGGTAGCTCACCTGGGCGCCGTTGGGGGCCTCCACCGTGATATATACCGTGCCGGTGCCGTCCTCCGCCAGCTCCGTGCCGCTGATGTCAATGATGGACGCCTCCGAATTGGAAGTGACCGGATTCAGCGAAAGTTCCGTCGTTCCCGCGGGAACCACCACGTCATACTCCAGCGTGGAGTAGTAAAACTCCGGACTGCAGCTCACCACATTTTCCAGCCCCAGATCATACAGGGAATTATCCCCGGAATCCGCGGACACGGACGCGCAGAGCATCCACAGCATCGCAACAACAGCTACTACAATACGGTTTCCTGTTCTCCTTATTGTTTTCATCGTACATCCCTCACTTTTACCTTGGTTTTCTCATGCTTCCTCTATCGCCTTGCCTATGTCATGGCGATAGTATTTATTATCGAAATCCACCCAGTTCACCGCCTCGTAGGCGTTTGCGCGGGCTTCTTTCAGATCCCTTCCAGTGGCCGTGACGCCCAGCACGCGCCCGCCGTTTGTCACAATGCCTTTCTCTGTCTTTTTGGATCCCGCGTGGAAAACATAATATCCGTCTTTTCCCTCAAAATTTTCCAGGCCGCGGATCACAAAGCCTTTTTCATACTTCACCGGATAGCCGTCAGACGCGAGCACCACGCACACCGCCGCGTTGTCCTCAAATTCCAGCTCCGTCTGCGCAAGCGTCCCATCGATGCACGCGTTGAACACATCTATGATATCTGTCTTCATGCGCGGGAGCACCACCTGCGTCTCCGGGTCGCCGAACCTGGCGTTGTATTCCAGAACCTTCGGGCCGTCCGCCGTGAGCATCAGGCCGAAGAAGATGATCCCCTTAAACTCCCTGCCCTCCGCAGCCATGGCGTCCACCGTGGGCTGATATATGTATTTCTGACAGTAGGCGTCGATCTCCTCCGTGTAAAACGGGCTGGGGGAGAACGTTCCCATGCCGCCCGTATTCAGGCCGGTGTCCCCGTCCCCCGCGCGCTTGTGATCCTGCGCGCTGGTCATGGTCTTGATGGTCTTTCCGTCCACGAAAGACAGCACCGACACCTCCCGCCCCGTCATAAACTCCTCGATGACCATGCGGTTGCCGGACTCCCCGAACTGCTTGTCCAGCATGATGGTTTTCACACCCGCCTTTGCCTCCTCCAGCGTATTGCAGATCAGCACGCCCTTTCCCAGGGCCAGCCCGTCCGCCTTCAGCACGATGGGGAATTTTGCCGTCTCCAGATAGGCCAGCGCCTGCTCCGGGTCGTCAAAATTTTCATAGGCCGCGGTGGGGATGTGATACTTTTTCATCAGATCTTTGGAGAACGCCTTGGAGCCCTCCAGAATGGCCGCGTTCGCACGCGGGCCGAACACCCGCAGTCCCTCTCTTTCAAAGACATCCACCACGCCGCCCACCAGCGGATCGTCCATGCCGATCACGGTGAGGTCGATCTGTTTTTCTTTTGCAAAGGCCGCCAGTTTTTCAAATTCCATGGCGCCGATGTCCACGCACTCGGCGTACTGCGCCACCCCGGCATTGCCCGGCGCGCAGTAGATCTTGTCCACTTTCGGGCTCTTTGCCACTTTCCACGCGATGGCATGCTCTCTGCCGCCGCTGCCCACGATCAATACTTTCATTTGTCTCCTCCGTCTGTGACCACTTTTCCGTCTATCACATGCACACGCCCGTTTGCGATCAGGTTCACCGCCTCGGGCAGTATGATCCATTCACAGTTTTCCATTACGCGCCGCTGCAGAGTTTCCGGCGTGTCGTCTGGCCTCACCTCGATGGCCTTTTGCAGGATGATGGGGCCGGTATCCGTGCCCTCGTCCACAAAATGCACGGTGGCTCCCGTGAGCTTCACGCCCCGCTCCAGCACCTTTTCGTGCACCCGCAGCCCGTAATACCCCGTGCCGCAGAAAGCCGGGATCAGCGCCGGATGGATATTGATGATCCGGTTGGGGTACGCCGCGATCAGTTCCTTCGGCAGCACCACCATACAGCCCGCCAGCACGATCAGATCCGGGGCGAAAGACTGGATCTTCTCCAAGAGCGCCCGGTTAAAATCCTCCCGCGCGGCAAACGTCTTCGGGGAGATGCACACCTGCTCGATCCCCGCCATCTGCGCCCTTTTCAGCGCATAGGCGTTGGGGTTGTTGCTGATGACCGCCGCGATCTGCGCGTTGGTGATCTTCCCCGACGCCAGGGCGTCCAATATCGCCTGCAGATTCGTGCCGCCACCGGACACCAGAACTACGATCCTCAGCATAATTCCACGCCCTTTTCTCCGGCGGCAGCTTCGCCGATAACAAAGGCTGTCTCACCGGCCGCCTGCAGCGCGGCAACCGTCTTGTCCGCGTCCGCCGCGTCCACCGCCAGCACCATGCCGATCCCCATATTGTACGTGTTGTACATCATTTCTTCCGCGATCTGCCCTTCCCGCGCCAGCATGCCAAAAATGGCCGGCACCGGATAGCTGTCTTTTTTGATCACCGCTTTTACGCCGTCCGGCAGCATGCGCGGGATATTCTCATAAAACCCGCCGCCCGTGATATGGCTGCACCCCTTGATGCGCACATTCGCCTCTTTTACCTGCCGCAGCGCTTTCACATATATTTTCGTGGGGGCGAGAAGTGCCTCCCCCAGCGTTGTTCCCAATTCCTCGTGGTAGGTGCCCAGGGTCTTTACATCCATGGAAAACACCTTCCGCACCAGGGAAAACCCGTTGCTGTGCACGCCGGAGCTCGCAATGCCCACCAGCGTGTCCCCCGCTTTCATGTCTTTCCCCGTGATCAGGTCTTTTTCATCCACCAGACCCACGGCAAATCCCGCCAGGTCGTACTCATCCTCCGGCATCAGGCCCGGATGCTCCGCCGTCTCCCCGCCGATCAGGGCGGCTCCCGCCTGCGCGCATCCATCCGCCACGCCGCCCACGATCTGGGCGATCTTTTCGGGATAATTCTTCCCGCACGCGATATAATCCAGGAAAAACAAAGGTTCCCCGCCCGCGCACGCGATATCATTCACACACATGGCCACGCAGTCAATGCCGATGGTATCATGCTTATCCAGAAGAAACGCCAGCTTCAGCTTCGTCCCCACACCGTCCGTGCCGGAAACCAGCGTGGGCTTTTCCATCTTCTTGATCGCCTCCATGGAAAACGCCCCGGAAAATCCGCCGATGCCGCCCAGCACCTCCGGCCGCATCGTCTTTTTGATGTGTTCCTTCATCAGTTCCACCGATCTGTACCCAGCCTCGATATCAACGCCCGCGTTCTTATAATCCATTCTGGTTCTCCTCCCGCCGCAAAATTAATAAGCCTTATATCCCACTTCTTTCAGTCGCCTGTCTTTCGCCTCTACCTGCTCTTTCAGTTCACTGGAATACGCCTTCAGGCGCGCAAGCAGCGCCTCGTCCGATGTGGCCAGGATCTTTGCAGCCAGAAGCCCCGCGTTCGCGCCGCCGTTGATGGCCACCGTGGCCACCGGGATGCCGGACGGCATCTGCACGATCGAATACAGGGAATCCCTGCCGCCCAGCGAAGACGTGTGCATGGGAACGCCGATCACCGGCATGGGAAAGATCGCCGCGCACATTCCCGGCAGATGGGCCGCCATGCCGGCGCCCGCAATGATCACTTTCCATCCCTTGCTCTCCGCAGATCTTGCATATTCAAAAAAAGTGTCGGGTTCGCGGTGCGCGGAAATAATAGACATCTCATACTCCACGCCCAGCTTGTCCAGAATGTCCGCCGCTTTCGCCATCACGGGCATATCCGAATCGCTTCCCATTACGATACCTACTTTTGCCATAAACGATTCTCCTGTCTTTCGTAGTCTGCCATGCGCCCCGGGCCGTTTTTCACGCCCGCGCGCTCACAGGTACATCATACTTCATTTACAAGGTTCTTGTCAACTGCGGGGTATGCGGAATTTCCCGCCCGCAAAAACGCCGCGCTTGCATTGCATGTATATGCTATGGAGACGTCAATCGGTCTCTACTTTGGCAGGATCGGCGCGTTCAGCTCCTCCGTGCCCGGCAGCACAAACAGACCATCCTGGATAACAGGGATGCACTGCCCGTCCGCCGTGATCACCTCGATCTTTCCCAGCTCACTGTAGGGGATGGTGACATCCGTATGGCAGCCAAAATACGCCTTGTCCAGCTCCGTCTTTCGCAGAATGGAGCACTCATTGTCGCGGGCGATGATCTCCTTCCCGTCGGGGTTGAACACCGCGTTGTCCTCCGCCCAGCTGTAGCAGGTGTCGCCCACCGCAAAATGGGGCCCCATCTTTTCCGCGATGAGAATGGGCAGCTTGTCTGCAATGCCGTATTTTTCCGCCATGGCGTAAGCCGTGGTGTTGGTGCCGATGGCAAATTCTCCCATGGGCAGCGTCTCGTGGTGGAACAGCACATTTTCCCGCACATACGCGCGGTTTTCCTCCGCGGTCTCAAAGTTCGCGCAGGAGTAATCCGCGATCATGCCGTCCTTAAATTCCAGTGTCAGATCATGGTAGCACAGCCCGTTCAGGAACACCTTTGTCACGTGCAGGACGCCGTTGGTGCCCGTCAGCTTCGGCGAAGTGAAGACCTCGCCCACGGGGATGTTCACATCCGCCACGCAGTTTTCAAAGATCGTCTCTTTTGCCGGGTCTTTCAGGGACGCCAGCTGCACAGTAAGATCCGTGCGGTTTTTCCCTTTCCCCTGAATGTGCACCCGCACGCCCTTGTCCAGCGTGTTGATCATGGTCTGCTGAATGTCCCGGTAAAGCTGGTAATCCAGGGTGTTGATGCGCATTGTCTCCCGGAAGATCGCCTCGAAATTTTTTCCGATCTCCGGCACCGGGAACGCGATGATGGTGAAGCTGTAATCGTCCCCCCTGATATAGCGGTTAGTGATCTGCTGGGTCTCATTCGCCAGCTCCACCGCCAGTTTCTGCTGTTTTTCCGAGAGGCGGTACGCCGCCTCGTTGTTTTCCGGCACAAAGGGCACTTCCCCGAAGGTCTCCACGCAGGCCGGCCCGGCGTACCCATACGCCAGCTCCTTATATTTCTCGTAAACGGTGCGGATCACGCCCAGCTTGCGCTCCACAAACGCCTTGTCCATGTAGAGGGCGCTGTCCTCCTTGTGGTCGTAGTCAAACTGCTGGTTGGGGATGCCCCCGAAATATCCCACACGCGCGTGCTGACGCCGGTTGACGCTGTGAGACGCCGTCCGGTAGAACACCGGCTGCAGCCCCATCTGCGCGAAATTTTCCACCGCTTTGCGGATCATGCGCTCGAACCCCAGGGTATACTGGATATTCACGGTTTTCTTTTTGGAGAGGTCTATTTTCGCCTGCACGAATCCCATGCGGTAGCCCTCGGTATACACCGCGGCCATCCGGTCGATCTCCTCCTGGGACAGGGAGTTGAGAAACGACGCCATGCGCAGCTCATTGTCTGAGATATATTCCCCAAATCGGTAGAGGTAGCGCAGATCGTTCAGATCCGACTCCATGATGATGCGGGCGGCAAAATCCTGCTGCGGATCCAGCTGCGCGCGCTGGCGCTTTTCCACCAGCATGTCCGTATAATCGCTCACATGCCAGTAAACGATCTGCTGGAGCTGATGGTACATGGGGAGCTCTCTCCCCTCAAACGCGTTGTACATCTCAATGAACAGCTCCATCACGGAGACCATGTCCTCGTAGTCCTGCTCGAACGCCGCGGGGATCATGCTGCGTATCTCCGCGTACAGAAAAGAGAGGATCCGCCCGTGGTGCTCGCCCAGAGTTTCCGCGGCATACACCGGGTTGCCGTAGCTGTGCATATAGTTATACGGCAGGATATCTTTGTAAAGGGCATTATTCTGCCGCTGCCAGTCTCTCAGAGAATAGTCTTCGGTCTTTCCTTCCGCCAGATCCTCCGCCGTCTGCAGGGCCAGCAGGATAAAAGACGCGGTCTTTTGAAAATACGAGGCGTAAGGCTCCGGAACACTGTTTTCCGTAAGAATTTCCTGTATGCGTCCCTTCGCCAGCTCCAGCCTCTCCTGCGTCAGTTCGTCCATAAGTTCCATAGCGCCTCCTTAGATCCCGATCAGGTACAGGCCCAGCCAGATGGCGAATAAGATCCCGCACAGCACTGAGCCCAGTTTCGGGTATTTGTATTTGATATTTTTTTCGGAAAAGCTGATGATCCCCACCACAAAACCGGCGAACGCAAAGATCAGGCCGCTTGCGCCGAACGCGCCCGCATAAATCCCGGCGTCACCCCGCATATAATAGGAAGCGTAGACCATCGCCAGCAAAAACACCAGGGAGATGCCTCCCATGATGGTGGATATGATCCCGTTCACCGAATGTTTTTTCTCTGTGAATGAGTACATCATTTTTTTAGCCATACTGCAATTTCCTCCATCGGTCGCACACGCAGAACAGGCCGAAACCCAGCACGCCGCCCAGCGTGTTTAAGACCAGGTCGTCCACATCAAAGCTGCCTGTCATGGTGACAAGCTGTATACATTCCACCGCAAGGCTGAACTCAAAGCTCAGCAGGGCGATGGTCCACAGGTTTCTCGTCCTCTGGCTAAAAACCGGGAGGATGGCTCCAAACGGCAGGAAACAGAGCACGTTTCCCGCAAGGTTTGTGAACACCGCCGCAAAGCCCAGTTCTTCGCGCCACGTCCAGAATCTGCGGATCTCCCGGAAAAGGCACAGGTTGTAGGAATACTGCCTTCCCTCCATCACCCGGCCGAAATTTTCCGCAAAAAACAGGAAGTAGATCAGCAAAAGCAGATACAGGACAAACAGAAACACGCTCACCGCCTGTATTTTTTTCTTAATCTCTCTCCTCACCAGAAGCACCTCGAACTAGAACATCACATTTTTCCGGGAGTGCAGAAGGCGCGCCCCGTTTACAATGGCGATCACGCCCGCGCACACGCCCACGGCGATCACCAGCACGCCGATCACAATGTCCCCCGCGCCTGTGGCACTCAATGTGCGGTAAATTTTTTCATTCTCTTTCATACCCTGATCTCCTTTCCCGCCCTACCGCGCGCCATACTGTTCGTAGTACGCGTCAATGGCGGCTTTGATATCTTCATTAATGATGATGTTTCCCTTATACGGCCGGTTATACAGATGTTCCACCACTTCCGCCATGGTCACGATAGCCGTGGTCTTCAGCCCGTATTTCTCCTGTATCTCCGCCAGGGCGCTCTTTGTGCCCTGCCCGCGCTCCATGCGGTCCACGGACACCACCAGGCCGATGGGCGAGACGTCCCCCTGCGCCCGGATGATGGGCAGGGTCTCCGAGATGGAGGTGCCCGCCGTGGTCACATCCTCGATCAGCAGCACTCTGTCCCCGTCCTGTATGGGGCCTCCCAGCAGGATCCCCTTGTCGCCGTGGTCTTTTACCTCCTTGCGGTTGGCACAGTAGCGGATGTCTTTTCCATAGTGTTCGCTGATGGCCATGGAGGCGGCCACCGCCAGCGGGATCCCCTTGTACGCCGGGCCGAACAGCACATCAAAATCCAGGCCGAACGCGTCCTCAATGGCTCTGGCGTAATATCCGCCCAGCCTGCGAAGCTGCGCCCCCGTGCGGTAAAAACCCGCGTTCACGAAAAACGGCGTCTTCCTGCCGCTCTTGGTCACAAAATCCCCGAATTTCAACACCTGACAGTCCACCATAAATTCGATAAATTCCTGCTTGTACTGTTCCATACGCATCCTCCCTCTGCCTGCGGGCCACGCCGCCCTTTTCTGAATAGTCTATCACAAGCGCCCTAAAATAACAACAATCAGATTCTCATGCGCGCCTCGTTAATGTCTTTTATCATGTCCTCCACCGCCGCGCGGCTGGCCTGCCCGAAATACTCCGCGCCGAACTTCGCGTATTTTTCCTGCTTATAGGCCGCGATGATGCCGCGGGAGGAATTGATGATGGCCCCCAGGCCGTCCGGGTTGAAAAAGTGCACAAGATCCGCGCCCTTTCCGCCCTGCGCGCCGTAGCCCGGCACCAGGATAAAGGTGTGCGGCATGAGCTTGCGCAGGATCTTCCCCTGCTCCGGGTAGGTGGCTCCCACCACGGCGCCCACGCAGCTGTAGTCCCCGTCCATGCAGGTCTCACCCCACGCGCGCACCTTCTCGCCCATCAGCTCGTAGATGGGCCTGCCCTCCGATATCTTATCCTGCAGCTCGCCGCTGGACGGATTGGAGGTCTTCACCAGGATGAAAATGCCTTTCTTTTCCTGGCGGCACACATCCAGAAAAGGCTGGATGCCGTCCGTGCCAAGATACGGGTTCACCGTGGCGAAATCCTCGTCAAAGACGCTGTAGGTTTTGCTTCCCACCTGCACTTTTCCCAGGTGCGCCGTTGCGTATGCCGCGGATGTGGAGCCGATGTCCCCGCGCTTCACATCGCCGATGACCACCAGGCCCTTTTCTTTGCAGTAATCCACGGTTTTCTTGTACGCCTTCAGCCCCTCGATGCCAAACTGTTCGTACATGGCGATCTGGGGTTTTACCGCCGGGATCAGATCCCACGTGCAGTCCACGATTTCCTTGTTGAACTGCCAGATGGCTTCCGCCGCGCCCTCCAGGGTCTCCCCGAACTGCTCATAGGCTTTTTCCTGCACCTGCGGCGGAATGTACGACAGCATGGGATCCAGCCCCACCACCACCGGCGCGTTTGTTTTTTGGATGTTGCTGATCAATTTCTGTATCATATCGTTCCTCCCTGTACTTCCCACTGGCTGTTGTACAGCTCAGCGTAAAATCCGTTTTTCTGCAGCAGCTCTCTGTGGCTGCCCTGTTCGATGATGTGGCCGTCTTTCATCACCAGAATGGTATCCGCGTTCCGTATGGTGGACAGGCGGTGCGCCACGATAAAGCTGGTGCGGCCCTGCATCATGCGGTCAAACGCCTGCTGGATGCGGATCTCCGTGCGGGTGTCGATGGATGAGGTGGCCTCGTCCAATATCAGCATGGGCGGAAGCAGCAGCATCACCCGCGCGATGCACAGAAGCTGTTTCTGGCCCTGGGAAAGATTTCCCCCCGCCTCCGTGATCACCGTGTCGTACCCGTCCGGCATACGCCGGATAAAGCTGTGCGCATAAGCGGCCTTCGCGGCCCGCTCGATCTCGTCCCGCGTGGCCTCCGGCTTCCCGTAGGCAATGTTTTCCGCGATGGTGCCCGCCTTCAGCCAGGTCTCCTGGAGCACCATACCGTAATTCGCCCGCAGGCTGTTGCGGGTGATCTTGCGCACCGGCAGACCGCTCACCCGGATCTCGCCGCTGTTCACATCGTAAAAGCGCATCAGCAGATTGATCATGGTGGTCTTTCCACAGCCCGTGGGGCCAACGATCGCCACGTGCTCTCCGGGGTTCACTTTCAGGTTCAGATCCTGGATCAGCGGCACCTGCGGCGTGTAGGAAAAATTCACATTTTCCAGCTGCACCTCGCCCGTGGCCATGTTCTCCGCAAGCTCCACGGCGTCCGCGTCGTCCGGCTCCTGCTTTTCTTCGTCCAGCAGCTCAAACACGCGCGCCGCGCAGGCAAAGGCATTCTGCAGCTCCGTGATCACGCCTGAGATCTCATTGAATGGCTTTGTGTACTGGTTGGCGTAGCTCAAAAAACAGGAGAGCTGCCCCACGCTGATGGCGCCCCGGATGGCCGCCATCGCCCCGAAGATCCCCACCCCCGTGTATACCAGCCCGTTCACGAATCGTGTGGATGGGTTGGTGATGGAGGAGAAAAAGATGGCTTTCAGGCTGCAGTCCCGCAGCCTTTCATTGATCTTTTGGAACCGCTCCTCTGCCTTATTTTCATAGGAAAACGCTTTTACGATCTTCTGGTTTCCCACCATCTCCTCCACCAGCGCCGTCATCTCGGCGCGGGTTACGGACTGCAGGTGGAACATGGAAAACGTGCGCTTTGCGATAAAGGCCGCCACAAACAGGGAAACCGGCGTGATGCAGATGACCACCAGCGAGATGGACACGTTGATGGACAGCATGAAAAACAGCGTCCCCAGGATGGTGACCACCCCGGTGAACAGCTGGGAAAAGCCCAGCAGCAGGCCATCGGAGAACTGGTCCACATCCGTGACCACCCGGCTGATCATATCCCCGTAGGGCCGCCCGTCAATATATTTCAGGGGCAGCTCCTCCAGGTGGGCGAAGGCCCGCGTGCGGATGTCGCGCACCGCGTAATACGTCATCCGGTTGTTGCACAGGTTCATCAGCCACTGGGTCAGCGCCGTGCCCGCCACCACCAGCGCCAGCCGCACAGACAGCGGCACGAGCGCCGCGAAATCCACCCGGCCAGGGCCGACGATCAGATCCACGCCGTCCCCGATGAGCACCGGCGCGTACAGCGTAAGCGCCACGCTGGTCACCGCAAAGACAAGCGACAGCACAAAGTAGTGCCGGTATGGCCTGATCAGAGATAAGATCCGTCTGAATGTACGTTTATCCATGGGCGTTCAGCTCCTTTTCATCCAGCTGCGACAGGCAGATCTCCCGGTATACTTCGCAGGTTTCCATCAGCATCTCGTGGGTGCCGAACCCGGCGGTTCCCCCATCGTCCAATACCAGGATCTTGTCTGCGCTTCGTATCGTTGCCGCCCGCTGCGACACCAAAAACACCGTCATTTTCCGCGTGCCGGCGGAAATGGCGCGGCGCAGCCGGGCGTCCGTGGCATAGTCGAGCGCGGAGGCGCTGTCGTCCATGATGAGGATGCGCGGATTTCCCACCAGCGCCCGCGCTATGGTGAGGCGCTGCCGCTGGCCGCCGGAAAAGTTTTTGCCGCCCTGGGCCACCAGTGTGCCCAGCCCCTCCGGTTTTGCCTCCACAAATTCCCTTGCCTGGGCGATCTCCAGTGCGCGGTAGATCTCATCGTCCGTGGCGTTCGGCTTGCCCCAGCGCATGTTGTCCCGGATGGTGCCCGCAAAGAGCACCGCTGTCTGCGGCACCACGCCGATGCCGGCGCGCAGATCCTCAAACCGGTAGTCGCGCACGTCCATGCCGTCCACCAGCACGCTGCCCTGCCGCACATCGTAGAACCGGGACACCAGATTCACCAGGCTGCTCTTGCCGGATCCCGTGCCGCCGATGATCCCCAGGGTTTCCCCGCGCTTCACGGAGAAATTGATATCTTCCAGAGCATCCTTATGCCCCTGATAGGCGAAATATACGTGGCGGAACACCACCGCGTCCCTGCTGCCTTCCGCTTCGTTCGTCTCCTCGGCCGCGTTTCTTCTTACCGTTCCTTTGTTTATGATTCTTGCTCCCGGTTCCTCGGCTGCATTTCTCTCTTTCGGTTCCTCGATTACGCTTTTCTGCGTTTTCTCAGCTGCATTTCTCTCTTTCGTTTTCTCGGTTATGCTTCTTTCCTCCGGTTCCGCATCACCTGCGCTTTCGCGCGCCCTCGCGCTGCCTGCGCCCTCGCGCATCCCCGGCTGTTTCGCGAATACTTCGTTGATGCGGATCGCGGAGGCCGAGGCCCTGGTAAAGGTGACGATCAGATTTGCCAGCGCCACCAACGCCAGCAGGATCTGGGACATGTAGTTGATCAGCGCCATCAGTTCTCCCTGGGTGATGATCCCGCTGTCCACCTTCGCGCCGCCCTGCCAGAGCACCAGAATGACGGCCGCGTTCACCACCACGTAGGTGGCGGGGTTCATCAGCGCCGAAATGCGCCCCACCAACAGCTGCGTCTTCATCAGAGCATCGCTCTGGGCGTTAAATTCCGCCGTCTCCGCCTTCTGCCTGGAAAAAGCGCGGATCACCCGCGCCCCGGCCAGGTTCTCTCTTGTGGCCAGGAGCACTTTATCCAGCCGGTTTTGCACCTGGCGGTAAATGGGGATGCTGAAATACATCACGAAAAATATGATGGCCGACAACACGGGTACCAGTACCACAAAGATCCACGCGAGGCGCACATTGATGGTAAACGCCATGACCACCGCCCCCGCCACGATGAACGGGGAACGCAGGAACAGGCGCAGCACCAGATTCACTCCGGCCTGTGCCTGATTGATGTCGCTTGTGATGCGGGTGATCAGTGTGGATGTGCCGATCTCGTCCAGCTCTGTGTACGACAGGCGGTTGATGTGCGCAAACATATCCGCCCGGAGCTCACTGCCGAACCCCACCGCCGCTTTGGCAGCAAAATACTGGGCCGTCAGGGAACAGACCAGCCCCAGGAACCCCAGACCGACCATCAGACCGCCCATTGCCAGAATGTACGCCGTATCGCCCTCTCGTATCCCCCGGTCCACGATCCCCGCCATCACCAGCGGGATCAGCAGCTCGAAGCTGGCTTCCAGAAGTTTGAAAAGTGGGCCGATCACGGCTTCTTTTTTATAGTGACGTAAATACCGGATCAATTTTTTCATGGAAACAGTATACCCCAATTTCCGGATTTTGTATAGGTGCACTTGTAAAAAAAGACTGCCCCAGAAAACTTACGGATGCCATTGCACCCCGCTTTTTCTGCGGCAGCCTTTTCTATGTCTTTCTTTTACCGTTTACGCGGTCTCTGTTTCAGATTCGGTCTCCGTCTCGGTTTCTTCTGCGGTCTCGGTCTCGGTTTCTTCTGCGGTTTCCGTCTCCGTTTCCTCTGCGGTCTCAGTTTCGGTTTCCGTCTCTGTCTCCGCGGTTTCCGTCTCCGTTTCTGCTTCCGTCTCGGTCTCCGTCTCGGTCTCAGTTTCTTCCTCCACCACGATGTCCGCATTGTCATACAGGAAGTTCAGGGTCTTGTCCAGCAGCAGGCTTGTGCGGAAATAATCTTCTCCATACTCCGCCTCCAGCTCCTCCGCTGTCATCCCGGCCTGTTCCGCGTATTCCGCAATCCCATCGGTGTACTCTTTCTCGCTGAGCTCTATTTTTTCTGTCTCCGCGATGGCTTTCATTACCATCTCTGCCTCCAGGGACTGTTTCTGATAGTCCTCCAGCTCTGCAAGCAGCTGTTCTTCCGAGATGCCCTGCGCGGAGAGCAGATCGTCCAGCGTCATGCCGTTCATCTCGGCGAGCTGTTCGTAGCTCTGTTTGGAAAGCTGTACGCAGTAATCCAGGTATTCTGTGGGATATCCGTCTATCTGCGCATTGCTGCACACCTGCTCGATAATATCCATCTTCGCGTAGTAAGCCTGCTCCTCCGCATTGGACTGTGCCAGGCTCTCGCGGATGCTGTCCAGATATTCTTCCGCGGTTTTGCCGTCCGCCACTTCTGCGGCCACTTCATCCGTCAGCTCCGGAACGCGGGTGATCCCGTTCACTTTCACATGGAAGACTACATCCCTTCCGGCCAGGTCTTCGCTGTGATAATTCTCCGGGAACGTAAGCTCCAGATCGGTTTCTTCTCCAATGGCAACGCCGATCAGACCATCCTCAAATCCATCGATGAACATGCCGGAGCCGATCTCCAGGCTGAAGCCCTCATCGCTGCCGCCCTCGAAAGCCTCGCCGTCCAGCGTGCCCTCGTAATCGATGTCAACGGTATCGCCCATCTCTACCGTTCCTTCTTCCAGATCTGTGGCTGTCTCCATATCTACAACAGCCTGTACATCCTCGTCGGTGACTTCGATTGCGTCCACGTTGACCGTGATTCCTTTGTACTCGCCGAGCGTCACATAGTCCAGCGCTGTATAGTTGATGATATCCGCCGGGATCACGTTGGAAAGCTCTGTTTCTTCCTCGGTCGCGGCTTCTGTGGTTTCTTCTTCTGTTTCCGCTTCCGTGGTAGCTGCTTCCGTGGTTTCTTCTTCGGTCTCAGCCTCCGTGGTCTCCTCCTCGGTCTCAGCTTCAGTGGTCGCTGCTTCCGTAGTTTCTTCTTCAGTTTCCGCTTCGGTGGTCGCTGCCTCGGTCGTTTCCTCCTCGGTCTCTGCTTCGGTGGTTGCTGCTTCCGTGGTCTCCTCCTCGGTCTCAGCTTCGGTAGTTGCTGCTTCCGTGGTCTCCTCCTCGGTCTCGGCTTCTGTGGTTGCTGCTTCCGTGGTCTCCTCCTCAGTTACTGCTTCCGTGGTTTCTTCTTCGGTCTCAGCTTCCGTGGTCGCTGCCTCGGTCGTTTCCTCCTCGGTCTCAGCTTCTGTGGTTGCCGCTTCCGTGGTCTCCTCCTCGGTCGCTGCTTCTGTGGTCGCTGCTTCGGTCGTTTCCTCCTCAGTTTCAGCTTCTGTGGTCGCCGCTTCCGTGGTTTCTTCTTCGGTCTC
>CANRKY010000012.1 GCA_947631355.1 uncultured Marvinbryantia sp. | reverse complement strand
CTTCTGCGAAGTGTCTGTTGCAATGCGCTGCGGCGCGTCCGGCATGAACGGGTTCGGCAGGCGGATGTTGAGCACTTCGTCAAGAAACTTTTTGGGATCCAGGATCCCCGGATTTACCACAACCGGCAGGCCCTCCTGGTAGCCGATGATCTCCACCAGTTTCCGGAGAACCGGGTCGCTCATCTCCGCGGAGATCAGGTCGTACCCCAGCAGGCAGCCGTATACGGCCAGCGCCGTGTGCAGCGGGTTCAGGCAGGTGCAGACTTTCATTTTTTCCACTTTGTCCACCGTTTCCCGGCCTGTGTAGATGATGCCCGCCGGTTCCAGTTCGGGACGCCCGTTGGGGAACGCGTCCTCGATCACCAGGTACTGGCACTCCTCCGCGTTGACAAACGGCGCGATGTAGGTATTCTTTGAGGTGATCACCGGCGCCAGCTCCTCCAGCCCGTCCGCCTTTAAGATTTCTTCCACTTTGGCATTGGGGCGAGGCGTGATCTTGTCGATCATGCTCCACGGGAAGCTGACTTTTGACGGATCTTCCACATAAGCCACAAAGCCCGGCTCCGCCACATTGTTTTCCGCCCAGGTTTGGGCCAGCGTGTGAACCGCCGCGTACAGTTTATCCCCGTTGTGGGAGCAGTTATCCATGCTCACCATGGCCACCGGCTTTTCCCCCGCCCGATAGCGCTCGTACAATAGCGCCGTCACTTTGCCGATATAGCTGTCGGCCTTTGCGGGGCCCGCTTCCATGTCTGCTTTTACCGTCGGCAGCAGCTCGCCCGCGCCGTTCACCAGGCTGTAGCCCTTCTCGGTGATGGTGAAGCTGACCATTTGCAGGGAATCCGCGCGGAAAATTTCTTTCAGGCGGGCGAAATCTTCCGCGTTCTGCGGGTTTACGGTCAAGGATTCTGCCACGCTTCCCACCACGGTCTTTTCCACGGTGCCGTCCACTTTTAAGGTGGCCAGCACGCTGTATCCGTCATGCGGGATGTTCATTTTTTCCACGATCTCGTAGTCGTAGCCCTCCGCCACGATCAGCCCCGTATCCCATATCCCGCGGTTTAAAAGCTCCTGCAGCACATTTGCCTGGAAGGCCCGGAAAATGTTGCCCGCGCCGAAGTGGATCCACCTGGGCGCTGTTTTTGTTTTTGCTTTCACCGCCTCGCGGTCAAATTCCGGCAGGCGGTACCCTTTGGCCTCCCACTCCTGCCTGTTCTGTAAACCTGCATTGTTTAACTGCATGTTGCTCTCCTTTCCTGACATACGGTGTCTTTGTCTATATTGAATGACAGGCACTGCACGGTCACCGCCCGGATGACTGCCGGCATGTCATAGTTGCATGATACATTGGCACAGTGCAGCGGCATCATCCCCGGCATACTGATATATCCATCTTATAAGAAATCCTTGCGCATGGGCGTGAAGATATCCACTAAGATGCCGTCCTCCAGCGCGTGAACGCCATGCACGGCGTCCCCCGGTATGAAAATGCTGCCTCCCTGTTCCACCGTGCTGGTTTCCCCATCGATGGTAAATTCAAATCTGCCTTTTGCCACATAGGTGATCTGGCGGTGCGGGTGCTGGTGCGTGTTCCCGCGGGAGTCTTTTTTAAAAGAAACTTCCGCCATCATCAGTTCATCCGAGTAGCTGAGCACCTTTCTGGTGACGCCCGGCTCGCAGTTTACGATTTTTGCGTCTTTATTGTGTACGATCATATTTATTCACTCCTTCTTTGCCTATCGTATTCATCCGCTCTAATTATCTGTTTCATTCATCTGCTCTATTCATTTGCTTTCTATGTCTGTGCTGTTTATCTGCTTTCTGCGCCTGTGTTATCTATCTGCTTTCTGCGTCTGCACTATCTATCTGCTTTATATATCTGCTCTGTCTATCTGCCCTCTCTATTTATTTGCCTTACAGATCGCTTCCCAGAGTCCGTTGATGTAGGTCGCCCCCAGCGCGCGGTCGTACAGGCCGTACCCCGGACGTCCCACCTCGTCCCAGATCATGCGCCCGTGGTCCGGACGGATGTAGGTATCCGGGCAGGTGTCGTACACCGCTTTCATGATCTCGTAGAGATCCAGGTCGCCATCGCTGGAAAGATGCGCCGCCTCGCGGAATTTGTGATACCCCAAGTATTTTACGTTGCGCACGTGCAGGCAGCCGATGCGGTTCATCTCGCCGAAGTGGCGGATGATGGCAGGGATGTCGTTGTCCGGGTTGGAACCCAGAGAGCCGGTGCACAGGCAGAGCGTGTTGCACGGGGAATCGTGCAGCGCCACGATCTTGTCGTAGTCCTCCTGGCTGTGTGCGATCCTCGGCAGGCCGAAGATGGGCCAGCCCGGATCGTCCGGATGGCAGGCCATCACCACGCCGCACTCCTCGCAGGTGGGGATGATGCCGTCCAGGAAATATTTGTAGTTCGCCCGCAGGTCGTCCGGCGTGATGCTCTCGTAGCGCTTCAGTGTGGTCTCCAGCTCCGCGAGGCGCTCCGGTTCCCAGCCCGGCAGGGAAAAGCCGTTGCTGTTTTCCGCCGTCCTGCGCACAATGTCCATGGGGGTCATCTCCCCCAGCTCTTTCTCGTCAAAGTACAGGCTGTTTGACCCGTCCTCCGGGATTTCGCGCGCCAGGTCGGTGCGCAGCCAGTCAAACACCGGCATGAAATTGTACACAATCACTTTCACGCCGTATTTTGCCAGATTGCGGATCGTGATGCAGTAGTTCTCTATGTATTTGTCTCTGGTGGGCAGGCCCATCTTGATATCCTCGTGCACATTAACGCTCTCGATAACTTCGCACTCCAGCCCCGCCTCGTGCACATGGTCCATATAGGCCCGGATTTCTTCCTCCGTCCAGATCTCCCCGGCGGCTTTCTCGTCCAACAGCCCCATCAGGCCGGACATTCCCGGTATCTGTTTGATCTGTTTCAATGTGATGTTGTCCCTTCCCTCGCCGTACCAGCGAAATGTCATTTTCATACGCGTTCCTCCTTTTATTTTTTATCTTTTTTATTTACTTTTCTCTTGCTTTCCATCCCTCTTATATTGCCATTTCCCTTTTTGTTTCCTGTCCTTCTTTTACCGCCTGCGTCTTCTATTTCCCTTTCTTTCGCCTTAGCTCTTTACACTCCCGTATTCCGTATCTCCTCCACAATGTCCATGCTGTCCCCTGCATATTTTTCATAGAGGATGTCTACCGCTTCCCGGAAGCGCTCTTTTTCCTCCGGGGAGATCTCGATCACCTGCGTGCCCGCCGCCACGGCCTGATTGCGGGCCTCTTTTTCCTGCTGCGTCCAGAGCGTGCGCTCCAGTTCCGCCGATTCCTTCGCACATTCCCGGATGATATTCTGATCTTCCTCTGAGAGCTGATCCCATGTGTGCTTCGCCATGATCTGCATTTCCGGCACGCGCGTGTGCTCGTCCACCGTATAATATTTTGCCACTTCATCGTGCTTCATGGCCTTGTAGGACGGCCAGTTGTTCTCCGCGGCGTCCACCGTGCCCAGCTCCAGGCTGGAATACACGTTGCTGTACGCGATCTGTACCGCGGAAGCGCCCAGCGCCTCCACCATCTCCTCCATCATATCGGATTCCTGCACGCGGATCGTCATGCCCTGCAGGTCTTCCAGGCATGTGATCTTTTTCTTGGAGCTGTAGAAATTGCGCACCCCGGCATCGTACCAGGACAGGCCGATCAGTCCGCCCTCATCGGTCTTTGCCAGAAAGCTGCTGCCGATCTCTCCGTCCAGCACCGCCCACATGTGCGCGGCATCCCGGTACAGATAGGGAAGCTGCAGCACGTTCATCTGCGGCAGGATCTCCGCCAGCTGGGAGAGCGACACACGCGCAAAATCGATCCCGCCATACTGCATCTGGCGCAGCACATCCTTTTCCGGCCCCAGCTTTGCCCCTGAGTAGACCACGATCTCTATCCTGCCGCCTGTGCGCTCCTTCACCAGTTCCGCGAACCGGTACGCGCCCATTGTGGTGGGATAATCCGCCGTCTGGTTCTCCGCATACCGAAACACATACTCCGGCGCCGCCGCGCCCGGCTGTGCACGGCGCCATTGGAACAGCGCCGCCGCCATGCAGATGACCGCAAGCACGCACAATATCCATTTTCCTTTCCTGCTCATGCCTGCTCACCTTTCTCTAAAATATGGTTGCGGTATTCACTGGGCGTCATGCCGGTGGTCCGTTTGAACACTCTGGCAAAATAATTGGAGTCGTGGAATCCCACTCTTGTGCCGATGTCTTTGATGTTTGCGGTGATGTCGCGCAGCAGTTCTTTCGCCTTTGCCACCCGAAAGTCTGTGAGATACACCGTAAAGTTGCGGCCGAAATACTGCTTGAATATCTTGCTGAAATACGCGTCCGAATAGCCCAGCGCCCCGGCCGCGTCCTGCAGGGAGATATCTGTGTCGTAGCGCTCCTGTATATACGCCCGGATGGCGTCTGTCATGGCGGCCATGCGCGCGTTGTCACAGTTTTTTTCTTCCTCCGCCCCTCCCTGGGCCGGGTTGATCTTCCGCCGCTGGCCGGATCGGTCCTCCCGGCTGATGGCCTCGTCCAGCACCGCGATCAGTTCCTCGTCCAGGCCTGGCTTCAAAAGATAGTCCAGCGCCCGCACGGAGAACGCCTTTTTGGCGTACTGAAAGTCATCGTAAGCCGTCAGAAAGATGATGCTGCACTCGCCGTCCGTCTGCCGGATGCGTTCCGCCGCTTCCAGGCCGTTCATCCCCGGCATGTTGATATCCAGTATCGCGATCCGGCACCCGTTTTCCCGGAACAGCGCCACCGCGTCCTCCCCGTTTTCCGCCTGCACCGTCTCCAGCCTTCCGGAGAAATATTTTTGTATCTTCTTCATCATAACCAGGCGTTCGATCGGTTCATCGTCCGCTATCAGCACTCGGATCATTTTCTTACACATCCTTTAACGGAATCTGTATTTTTACTACCGTTCCCTTTCCTTCTTTGCTCATCAGTTCTATTTTGCTGTCGGGATACATGGCAGAGATCCTGCGCGACACATTGGCGAAACCGATCCCCTCGGAAACGCCGCCGCTTCGCTCTGCCTGCTCCTGCAGGCGCATCCGCACTTCCTCCGGCATGCCGACTCCGTTGTCCGCAATGGTGATCCGAAGCATGTTTTTTTTTGTCGCGGATCCGGATCCGTATCCAGCCGCCCTCCACCTTTGGGGAGAGGCCATGTATAATGGCGTTTTCCACCAGCGGCTGAAAGGTAAAGGTGGGCAGCAGCGGTTTCTGCGTATCCACATTGCAGTCTATCTTGTAAGCGATCCGCGCCCCAAAGCGCATATGCTGCAGGAACATATAATCTTCCACGATCTTCAGTTCCCGCGCGAGCGCCACCACCGCCTGGTCGTTTTTCAGGCTGTAGCGGAACAGATCGCTCAGGGAATTGATCATTTTTTCTGTGATATCCGCCTCCTCCAGATTCGCCATGCCGCTGATCACATTGAGGGTATTGAACAGAAAATGGGGATTGATCTGGCTCATCAGCAGCTCCATCTTCGCGCTCTCCAGTCTCCGCTCCGTCTCCACCTGCTCCATTTCTTTTTCGTGGAGTTTATTCAGCGCCTGCCGCTTTTCCTCCAGCGTCTGGATATACTGGGCTGTGGCGTATTTCATCTTGTTGAACGCGCCCACCAGCTCGCCCAGCTCGTCCCGGTTTTCCACCTGCACATCCTCGATAAAGAAGTCATTTGCCGCAATTTTCCGGGAGGCATTGGCCAGCTCCATCACCGGCAGGGTGATGGCATGGTTCATCATCCCAGCCAGACGGCATACGCCGAAAAACAGCAAAAATCCCAGGATCAGCGCGACCACCGGCACGCCCAGCATCCACGGATATTTTGCGTGATAGACCGCGTTCCCGGATTCCATGCTCTCCAACATCAGGTCGCCGGCGTAATCCAGCAGGTAAGACTGCATATCGTACAGGTCATACAGGCGGGCAATGTAATCGGGGCTGTCCTCCGAGATCGTGAGAAATTGATCCCGCTTTTCCTGATATACCTCATGGCTGCTGCGGATGGACCATGTGCGCGCATAAAGTTCTTTCCCCTGCGCGCGGTAATCAAACGGGAGGCGCGCCACAGCGGACGCCGTGTCCGCCACCGCATCCTGCAGGCTCTGCCGCCTCTCCTGTGTGGGATCGCTCACATACGCCTGAAACGCGTCGATCTCTTTTTCCATCGACCGGACAAATTCGCTGTTCTTGGAATTGTCCTCCAGTATCTTATAAAAGTCTACCATGGAAAAATGCACGACCCACGCGTCCAGAAGCACCGACATCAGAATGATCAGCAGGGCTCCGCCTGTGAACATCAATATTTTATGGCGGATCGTGAGCGCCTGCCACGCCTGTATCACTTTTTGACGCACATCTTTCATCCTTTCCGGGCAGTCATATGTGATGTCAGATACTGATAAAACGCATCTTTTTCCTCTCCCAGCACGCGGTTCGACAGCATATATCCGCGCCCATCGCCGGTGAGCAGGATGATCATATTCGGTTCCTTTGACACGCGGGCGATCTTGTTCCAGTCCAGATTTGCGGTCTTGCCGCCCGTCTGTACATATATCCCGCGGTCAGAGAACCACAGTTCCAGATCTTTCGGGATCTGCGCCGCCTGTCTGCGGACGCGCAGATAAGTTCCCAGGGGCTGCACCACCGGCACCAGCAGGCAGGCAGCAGCCAAAAGCAGCCGCAGAGCCGTGCCGCTCTGCCTAAAGAACCGCACCGCAAGAGCGATCATGGAAACCGCAAAGATCAGGCTGCACACGCCCACCATGGAATGATAGATGCGGTACATAGAAAGGCGCCAGCAATCCGCCGCCGTGATGTCACATTTGTATTTATATCTCAAGACGAGCCTCCCTGAAACCAGAAAATCGACCTTCCGAAAGCCGCCCGGCCAGCCGGTGCACCAGCCGGGCGATTCGCGGAATTTCGCGGACACGCGGCCCGCTTACATAAGCAGATTCGGAAGGAATAAGCTGACTGCCGGAATGAAGGTGATCAGCATGAGTACAAGGATCATGCAGATATAGAACGGCAGTGTAGCTTTTACTACTTTTTCCATCGGCAGTTTTGCCACCGCGGAGCCGATGAAAAGCACCGCGCCCACAGGCGGCGTCAGCAGGCCAATGCCGCAATTCAGAACCATCATGATACCGAACTGGATCGGGTTGATGCCGATGGACGTGGCGATGGGCAGCAGGATGGGCGTGGCGATCAGGATGATCGGCGCCATGTCCATGATACAGCCCAGGAACAGAAGGATGGCGTTTAACAGCAGCGCCAGAATGATCGGGTTATCTGTGATGCCGGTGATAGCCCGCGCCGCAATGTCCGGCACGTGCAGAGTGGTCAGGCAGTAGCCGAAAATGCTGGATGTGGAAATAAGGATCAGCACGATGGATAAGGTGTCCACGCACTGCTCCAGCACCTTCCAGACGCCCTTCCAGGTCAGTCCCCTGTAGATAAATACGCTCACGATGAGACTATAGATTACCGCGATGGCCGCAGACTCGGTGGCGGTAAACCATCCGCCCACAACGCCCACCACCACGATGATGATGGCCGCCAGAGCCCAGAAGGAAACGGAGAACTGCTTCAGCAGATTCTTCAGGCTGAATTTTTCTCCCTTCGGATAGTTTCTCTTTTTGGAAATGATATAAGAACCCACCATCAGGGAAAATGCCAGCAGCGCGCCCGGTATATAGCCCGCCAGGAACAGGCTTCCCACGGAGACGCCGCCCGCGGACATTGCATAAATCACCATGTTGTGGCTGGGCGGTACCAGAAGTCCTTCGCAGGAAGATGTGATGGTGACCGCCGTGGAAAAATCGCCGTCATACCCCTGATCCACCATCATTGGGATCAGGATGCTTCCCAGCGACGCCGTATCCGCGGACGCGGAACCGGAAATGCCGCCGAAGAAGTAAGAAGCCACGATGTTCACCATAGCCATGCCGCCGGTCATCCAGCCCACACAGGCATTGGCCAGCGCGATCAGTTTTTCGGAGATTCCCCCTGTGCCCATCAGACAGCCCATGGTGATGAAGAACGGCACCGCCATCAGGCTGAACGAGCTGATGCCTTTTACCATCTGCTGGCAGATCGTGGTAAGGGGAAGCCCCTGGAACAGCAGGCAGAACATGGAGGCGAGCGCCACCGCATAAGCGATGGGGAACCTCAGTAAGATCATAACAACAAACGTGAGCAGCAATACTGCGATTGCGGGTGAATTTACTGCCATTATTTATCCGCCTCCTCTCCCAGCACTAATTTTTTCGTGTGGTTATAAAGTACTTCCAGTTCAAAAATGATCATAAACAGCCCCGCCAGCGGGATCGGCGCATACATCCAGAATTTGGACAGCCACGGCATACTCACATAGGACGCCTTCGCGCCGAGATTTGACGCATACTGCCAGCCGACCACCACCATAACGACCGCAAGCACCATCACCAGCAGATCCGCGATAAAGTCCAGAACCAGCAGCAGCTTTTTCGGCAGATAGCGGTCAAACGCCGTCATGCGGATGTGCGCGCCTCTGCGGATCGCCAGCGCCGCCGACAAAACAGCCATGTAAGACATCAGTGTGAGCACTACTTCCTCGCTCCAGGACGGATCCGGGATAAATGATATGTAGCGCCCCGCCACCGCCATGCTGGTAATCAGGATATCCGCGATCAGCAGCAGTTTGCAGATGAACAGATCTATTTTATAGATCACATCGTATACCGGTTTGAATTTATCGATTTTTTCAAATACACCGGTCATGTTTTCCTCCCTCCTGCAGCATGCGCCCCTGCGGGGACATGCTGCGTGCGTTTTCCAATATTTTCATTGCAGCGCTTTCATTACATCGTTTTCATTGCACTGCTTTCATTCGCATTGCTTTTATTTGCATTGCTTTTATTTGCATTGCTTTTATTTGCATTGCTTTTATTTGCATTGCTTTCATTGCATCGTTTTCATTATATCGCTTTCCCTGCGCGGTTTTTCTTCTATTGGTTTCATTATAGCATAATACCGCCTCACAGGCAAAAGTTTTCCTGTACGATAGAAAGGCGCGGCAGGCCACCCCCACCGCGCCTCGTATCTATGTTTCCATATCGGTTCAACTATATCACGATTTATGAGAGAAATCGTGACAGACAGCGCTCCTATCCGATACTTTTACTGCATATCCAGGATCTGCTGATACAGATCTTCCATGCCTTTGGTGTTTTCTTCGATAACACCCTTTACTGCTTCCTGCCACGGAGTAACATCTTCTACTTCCACAATGTTCACGCCGTCTGCCTTCAGCTGCTCCAGAACTTCGTCTTCAGCAGACTGAGAACCCTCGCGGTTCAGCTGGGACGCATACGCACCCGCTTCCATGATGGCGTTCTGCTGGTTCTCGCTCAGCTTATTCCAGGAATCTTCTGTGATGATAACCTGCACAGCGCCCAGTGTGTGGCCATCCAGGATCATGTTCGGAGCAACCTCCGGGAACGCATTGGACTTGTAGTTTGCGATCGGCTGTTCAGCGCCGTCCACAACGCCCGTCTGCAGTGCGGAGTACAGTTCACCGAAATCTACCACTGTGGGAGATGCGCCCAGAGACTCAACCAGGCCGTTCATAACCGGATCGTTGGACACACGCAGCTTCATGCCTGCCAGATCTTCAATGCCGGAAATCTCATCCGCGGTGAAGAAATGACGGAAACCTTCCTCGCCGTACCACAGGCCGCGTACGCCGCTGCCATTCTCTACCGGCTCAAGCAAAAATTCCTGCGCCAGATCGGAAGTTGCAAAGTTCCAGAAATGATCGCGGCTCACGAATGTGTATGGAAGGGAAAGAAGCATGGACTTCTGTCCGCCGTAGCTTGTCAGCGCAAATGCGGAGATACGGGACATATCAATGGTCCCGCCGCCGCCCAGCATGGTGTCGAGCACATCGTTCTCAGAACCCAGCACGCCGCTCGCCTGAATGTCGATGGTGATGGAACCGCCGGAAAGTTCTTCCACTTTCTCTTTAAAATCGGTAGCCATCTTACCTACGATGGTATCCAGCGGGTTTACCTCCGCGTAAACCAGGGTAACCGGTTCATCTTCCGCCGCCGCCATTGTGCCCATGGAAAGCACCATAGCTGCTCCTAAAAGTACAGATAATAATTTCTTTTTCATTTTCAATCTCCTTTCGTTTTTGTTTAACGTTCCCGCCATCTGTATATTTGTGGCTTATGTACATTTATTATAAAACGAAAGGTTTTGTATTTGTATAGCAAATTTTTTAGATTGTTAGCAAAATTCTGTCAACAATACGCGTTTCATTGTACACATGGCCTTCTTCCCGGAACCGCAGAAATCGCGCGGCGTTCACATCAGTTTTGAAATGATCCCCAGCACCAGCAGATGGGCCGGATAGAAAATATAGTACGCATATTTAGGGATGCGGTCCTTCCGCACATTGTTGCAGCACCAGATGCCGTAAAACGCCAGCGGCCCCGTGATGTACAGCAGGCCGATGATCACGCCCAGCAGTGTTTTCAGCACGTTGCGGCTGTAGAGAAGGTAAAGGTCGGCCACCAACAGCACCATGCCAAGCCCGTACGCCATGCGGAACATGGACACCCAGAACAGCGCGCACAGGACGATCAACACGCGCAGCACGCCCGGCAAGAAGCCCTGCCCATTTTTTATCATTTCCAGAAAAAAGAGCATCATCAGGCACACCAGCATTGTGAACAGCGCGTTCTGGCTGGAAAATTCCAGGATCTTCCCATTGATGGCAAGGTCATACGGGATCTCGCTGATCAGGGCGAACAGCCCCATTGTCAGCGCGTATTTTCGGAAATTGGAAGTGTTGCGGAACCCCTCCACCAAAAGGTAGGCAAAAAGGACGACCGCCAGCCCCTCCATCATCTGCATCACCAGGCCAATGCCGGACACCAGCATCAGATGCCCGTCCTCCGCCAGCGCCTGAGACAGGGTTTCCTGGGTGTACTGTTCCAGGTGTATGATCCCGTTCTGCACAATGGCGATCCCGATGTTTGCGATCAGCATCATCACCGCTGCAAATAATTTTAATCCGTCCGCCGTGACTGTGGGCGTTTTCCACACAACGCCGCGCCTTCCCATTCTTGTTGGCATTTCCAGTCCTCCCTCTTGCCTGTTCCTACATCACTATCACTCTGCGCATTTGCCCCTGCGCATTTATTTCTGCACTGCAGCCCATTGCTCACGCACACTTACTCCGGCGCTGCATACCTTTCATCCTACACACTTATTCTGACATTACATATGATTTTCTCTACACGCCTATTTCTGCACCGCAACCCATTGCTCACGCACGCATACTCCAGCATTGCATGCCATTAATCCTACGCGCTTATTTCCGCATTACATACCATTGCTCCCGCATCGCGCGTCATTCTTCGAAATCCCGGATGACTTCCAGCGCCGGGAGCGCATTTCCATCGTAGTCGAACAGCGCCTGATTCGCCCACTCGTTTCCGTAGGGGCCGCTCTCGTGTATATACGCGCAGGCCGCCTCGGTGGCCCAGCCGCTGCCCGGCACGGGGATCCAGGCCGGTTCCCAGTAGCAGAATCCTCTGCCCCGCCCGTCCGGCACGCCCTGTATGATCTGCAAAAGATCGCGCATAAAATCCGCCTGGCCCTGCGGGGTCATGGGGTAGTCGATCTTTTCCACCAGCTCCTGCCGGGTGGCCATGCCCTTGCGCTCATGATCCGCCAGTTTTTCATAGGACTGATAGTCTTCCATGGTATATCCCATGGACACCTCCGTCACAAGCAGGTCTTTCCCGTAGCGCTTTGCGATGTCGTGCATATTTTCTCGCAGCATGGCGAAGGTGCCGTGCCAGAACGGATAGTAGGAAAGGCCAATGCAGTCGAAATCCGCGCCGCCGTTGGCAAAATACTGGTCGAACCAGGTGCGGTACAGCTTGTTGTTCCCGCCATTATCCAAGTGAATCATCACAGAGATATCTTTCTCCGTACCATGCCGCGCCTGCGTGCCCGCACTTACGCCGCACTGCGCCTGCATGCCTGCGCCTATACCACGCTGCACCTGCGTGTCTTCACCCATGCCGCGCTGTGCCTGCGTGTCCGCGTTTATTTCCCGCACCGCGCGGATCCCCGCGCTGACAAAGCGCGCGATGGCGGGATAGTTGGGCGTTTTCCCGTAGGGCCACAGAAGCCCGTTGGAAATCTCGTTCCCCACCGCCACCATGCGCGGCAGCAGGTTCTCCGCCCGGCACCGCGCCAGCACTTCTTTTGTGTAGTCATAGACCGCCTGTTCCAGCTGATCCTCTTGCATCCCGCGCCACGCCTTCGGCAGCGTCTGCTTGCCGGGGTCCGCCCAGAAATCGCTGTAGTGAAAGTCCAGCAGCCAGTCCACCCCCAGCGCCTTTGCGCGCCTCGCAAGGGCCAGCGTTGTCTCGATGTCATTTCCGCCCGCGCCGTAGGAGTTCCCCTCCTGATCGAAGGGGTGGTTCCACAGGCGCAGCCGCACCAGGTTCATGCCATAGCTTTTCAGGATCGCCATGGCGTCCCCCGAAACCCCGCGATCGTAAAATGTTCCGCCCTGGCGCTCTACCTCCAGAAGTGTGGATACATCCATGCCTTTTATAAAGCCCGTCATCTTGGCACCTCAATCCTCAAACTTTTCAAAATCTTCCATGGCGTACCGCTTCGCAATATCGCCGTAGCGGAACCGCGCCATCTGGTTCTTCGCCAGCACGTCTTCTTCCGTGCCCCGGTACTGGCAGCGGATGCAGTAATATTCTTTCTTTTCTTTATCGTAGAACATATCCAGGTCCAGATCCCGCATAAAGCAGGACGGACAGCGATAATTTAATTTCCCTTTTCCAGATTGAGCCATGTCGTAAAGACCTCCTTCTCACAAAGTTTTCCGGTGTACCCTATGGTAAACATGGGGCTGAAGGCATAGCCTTCTTTGAAATATCCCTCTTTGTCCCTGCCGCTGCAGGTCATGGATACGTTGGTCTCGATGGGAGGCACCAGACAGCTCACTCTGTCCGCGTCCTTCAGCGCAAACTCCCGGCATTTATACGCGTAAGAAAGCGTTGTCTTTTCCGCGCCTTTTTCCGCCGAAAGCACCAGGCTGGACATATCCTCCGTGTACTCTGTGGTGCCGTAGCAGCCCACCATATATTCGTTGATGGTCACGTCCGCGGACGGATCGCTCATTTCCAGGATCCTGCGGTCGATGCGGATGGCGCTGCTGCCCTCCGTGAAGGTAAGGACAGTCTGCAGCTTCACCGTCAGATCCGCAAATTCAATGTCCACCGGATCCAGCGTCAGGATGCGGTCCCTGCCCTCCTGGCTGAAATGCGCTTTTGTGCGGCACAGGCACAGATCCACCTCCTCGCCGTTGTGGCAGATCTTGGCGCTGCGCACCGTGCCCTCCCCCGCATAGTGGGTGAAGTATCCGGCCCGATATTTTTCCTGGATCAAAAACGGATAGCTGGCGTCCTGAATGTGCTTCGTGCCGATCCCCACCGGCCAGTTCAGTTTCGCCACATAGGGGCGCAGATCCACGATCGCGCCGCCCTGATCCATGTTTACGCCCACGCGTATATACGGATCGCAGTACCAGAACACCTGCTTTTTGCTGCCGTACAGGATGTCTCTCCACAGCGCGCACTCCGGCTCCGTGTAGGTCTTTTTCTGCCGGTAGTAGTCCGCGAACTCGCTCATGGTCATATCTATGAGCTTTCCTTCTTTTTTCAGTTTCCCGTAATACGCGCAGCCGTCCTCGTAGGATTTCTTCAAAAGCTCATAGGGCGCCTCCCAGCGTCCCATCTTGTTCATCCAGCCCGGCCCCACAAACATCATGTTATAGGCGTAGCCGTTGTTGAACTTCGCCTGATAGCGGAACTGGTCGATCAGGTTATAGAGATATGGATATTCCCAGGTCTTCGAATCATAAATCATGCCGCGCAGCACGTTCTGCGGATGCGTGCCGAAGTTGGAGCCGTTCCCATCGTAGCACGCGATCAGGTCGCGGCTGAGGTGCGGGATGGCCACAATGCCGGAGTCCTCCGCCTCATTCGCCGCCGGGGCGTGGGTGTTCTGCTTTGAGGGGATCCACGGCGCCCAGGGGCCGCCGTCCATGAAGGTGTACCAGCTGTTGTTGCAGGTGTGATATGCCTTCGGCCCTTCCTCCCAGCAGGTGGCCACCGCGCATTTCACGGAAGGATAGGTTTCTTTGATGTAGTTGATCAGCTCCGCGTCCATATAGTAAGAGCCTGTGGATTCCGGGTAAAAGCCGAACCGCTGGTAAAACTTTTCAAATACATCCTGCACGATCGCCTTTTTGTCTTCCATGGAAAACATCCAGATGCAGAAGTCTTTTGTCTGATATTTCTCCCGAAATTCCTTGCAGGGAAGCCCCAGAAGCGTCAGACCGATCTCATCGCCATAGGTTTCGTGGTGCTCTTTTGCCAGGGCTACCGCCTCGTCATTGAACAGACTGGCGTATGTCATCTCGATGGTGGTCTTCAGCCCGTTTTTGTGCGCCGCCTCCTGCTGTGTCTTAAAGATGTCCAGGCTCTCCGTCAAAAGAGCCTTGCGGCCGATGTCCTCCGCCTGTCCGTGCCCGGTCACTTTCTCCGCGTACTCCGGCACCATTTCCGGGCGATGGATAATGTTCACAATAAATTGATCCATATTGCTCCTGTTCCTTTCTTTTTTACGTGCGCTCATTGAACGCCCTTTTTCACATACCAGACCGCGCTTTTTTTTGCGGTCCGCCGCGCCTGCACTGTCTTTTGCCTGCGCGCATATGCCCGGCTGCATCCGGCACTTTCCATATTCACATGCGCTTTTTCTCTGAATAAAAACGGAACGTGCCAAACCGGCCGGGCATTTTTTACCTGTGTTTCTTTTTCTTATTATGATGATTTCCTGCGCCGTGCCCGCGATAAAAAGAGTCGCGGTAGTGCGGCGCATCCTCATACAGCCATATGCCAGTTTCCCTGACATGCATCCTTCAACCTTTCACCGCACCTCCGGTGATGCCCTCCACATAGAACTTCTGCATGATGAAGAACAGAATGGAAATTGGCACAGATACCAGCACGCCGCCGCAGCAGAAGATGGTAAAGTAGCTGTTGATCAGGCTCTTATCCAGCATCTTGTACAGGCCGATGGCCACCGTGTAATTCGCGGAAATACCCGCGTTTAAGATCATCTTCGCAAACACGAAGTCCATCCACGGAGCCAGAAAACTGCTGATAACCGTATAAACCAGGATGGGGCGGCTCATGGGGATGACGATCTGCCAGAATATGCGCGCCTCGCTGCACCCGTCAATGCGGGCCGCCTCGCACAGCGCGCGGGGCACGGTGTCAAAAAATCCCTTCGCGATCAGATACCCCAGGCCAGCGGAGCCGGAATATACCATGATCAGGCCCGCGTAGCTGTTTGTCAGGTTAAAGGTTTTTAAAACAAAATACACGGCGATCATGGACAGCATGCCCGGAAACAGGTTCAGGATAACTGCCATGTTCATCAACGGCTTGCGCATGGGGAACCGCAGAACGGAGGTCGCATACGCCACCATCACCACAAACGAGGTGGATATCACCGTTGTAAAGCAGGCAATGATAAACGTGTTCATGAACCAGCGCGGGAACTGCTGCACAGTATCCGGATGGAACAGCTTCTGATAGTGGATGAGGCTCCACTCCTTCGGGAAAAATGTGCTGGTGTTCATGCCGGGATAGGAACTGAACGAGGTGCATACCAGCCACACAATGGGGATCAGCCAGATAAATGCCAGCACTCCGATCAGGACGTTGTGTCCGATGACGCGGGATGTGCGGTTGCTTTTCATCTTTTTCATTATTGGTAATCCTCCTCTCTGCCGTTTCCGATCATCCGGTTAAACGCAAACAGCGTGAACACCGCGCAGATGATGAAGACGATGATACCGATAGCCGACGCCATCTTGTAGTTGTAATAGTCCTGTGTCAGACGGAACAGCCAGGTAACCAGAAGGTCCACCTCTTTTGCCTGCGAGTTGGCCATGGCCTGGTTCGTGGTGGTGTAAACACCCTCCGTCAACAGATAGATCACGTTGAAGTTGTTGATGTTCTTTACAAAATCCGTGACCAGCGCAGGCCCTGTGACAAACAGCATATACGGCATGGTGATCTTCGCGAAGATCTGATACGGCTTCGCGCCGTCCACCCTTGCGCTCTCCAGCTGATCCGCCGGCAGATTCATCAGAACGCCGGTGGCGATGAGCATCTGATACGGAATACCGATCCAGATATTGATCAAAATGATCATCACATGCGCCCAGCCGGGTGCGGACAGGAACGGAATGTAGCTGGTGGACACCAGCCCGATGTTTCGCAAAAAGCCGGTCAGCCCGATGTTCGCGCAGATGGTGTTTACGATACCGCCGTTGGAGAAGAAGTTTCTCACCAGCAGCAGGGACACAAACTGCGGCACCGCGATGGTGATGATGAACAGTGTGCGCCAGAACCGCGGCGCTCTTGTCTTGGGGCTGTTTAACAGCAGGGACAGCAAAATGCCGCCAATGTACGTGGTGAAGGTGGCAAAGAACGCCCACACAAGCGTCCACCCCAGCACGCGCACGAACGCATAGCTGAACGTAGTGGTCAGACCGCCGCCTCCGAACAGACTTAAAAAGTTTGTGAACCCTGTCCAGGAGAACAGCGCGGACGGCGGCATATGCTGCTGGTCATAGTTTGTGAACGCCACAAAGATCAGCAGCAGGATCGGTACAAAGGTAAATACCGTGATCCCCAGCACCGGAAGTGTGAGCAGGGTGATGTGGAATTTTTCCTCAATGTAGGAATGAAGATCCTCGCGGAACGTGTTGATGTGTTCCCCGGCCTCCGCCATCTTCTGGAGCCTGTAAACGTTTACGATATTCTTCATCCAGATCACGAGCGATGCCGCCCAGATCACAAAGCTGAACAATGAGAACAGCAGAATGGAGAAGGAATTGTCGTAGTCATTGAACTCACTTTTCATGGTCTGCATATTGAAAACGCGCTCCATGGTGACTGTTCCCAGACTGCCGAATTTCGGCACATACTGCATTGCAAACACAATGGTGAAGGCAATGATCGCAGCTTCCAGGGCCGTCATAATGACCGCTTTCGCATACTGCTTGCGGCGCGCATATCCCGCGCCCATCCACAGCGCGGATAATTTTACGAAGGCATCGCCTTTGGCAAACGCGGTTCCAAAGTCAGCGAAAAATTTCCCCACTGCCTTGAAAAAGCCGCCCACCGCGGCGAGTGCTCCGCCTTTTTTCTGATCTGCCATAAGAACCTCCCAGGTATTTATTTTTGTGAAAACAGGCCCACATGCAGACGCATATGGGCCTGTGACACTCTTTCCTTATTCTGTCCGTTTATTCTACCGGAGCGGTTACGCCTTCTACCAGGGTGTCAAGCGCTGCCTGGATACCGGCGTCATCGTCTGCCGACAGGTTGCCCTGTGCGATCAGTTCGCCGAAGGTAGCGGACGGATCCCAGAATTTGCCGCCAACGGTCTGCACTACACCGAACTCAGCCTGTTTGCCAAGAGCGGACATAGCCAGGTTTGCGGAAACTGCATCGGACGCCAGCACATTGCTGTTGCTGGGGCCGCTCTCACGCTGATCGAAGAATTTCTGCTGAGAGGACTCGTTTGTGATAAACTCAGCAAGCAGAACCGCCCAGCCGGAGTTTACGGAATATCCGTTTACGCCAACAAATTTGTAACCTGCCACGGAACCCTGCTGAACCTGCTCGCCAGCCACGGTGAAGGTGGGAAGCTTGGTTGCCGCGTAGCCGTCGCCGAACGCTGTCTGCGCTGCCTGCGCATCCCATGTGCCGGATACAACCGCGCACAGCTGACCGCCAGCGATCTGGTTTGTGATGTCGCCGTCAGCGATTGCCATAAACGCCGGGCTGCTGGCGATGGAGATCATGCCTTTTACTACGTCCACGCCTGAGCAGCCTTTCGAGCTGGTGCCGTTCCAGTCCATCGAGGTGGTGCCGTCTTCGTTCAGCCCAGTGGTGAAGCCTGCGCCGTAGAAGAAGGATGCGTTATACCAACCGGATGCAAATGTCATGCCGACCTGTTTGCCTGCCGCTTCCGCCGCTGCGAGAAGTGCATCCCAGGACGCCACGTCTTCCTCAGAAAGAACAGAAGAATCATAGTACAGGAAGTAACCGTTGTCTGCCGCTCTCGGGAACGCATACAGGCTTCCGTCTACCGTTGCCGCCTCTACGGAACCGGCCACGTTTGCAGCTTTCACATCATCCAGCGTCTTGCCGGCCATAGTGAGCACCTCGCCGAACTCCTCCAGATTCAGAAGCGCGCCCGCGTTCACCAGATCATAGATCTGATCGCTGGCAAATGCGAATACATCCGCCGCCGCCTCAACATCGGTAAGGATCGTGTCTTTTGCTGTGGATTCGGACTCTACGCCGATCTGGATATCAAATGTCTGATCCGGATACTGTGCCTTGAACTCCTCCACAAGTTCGCCCAGCAAAGTCTGGTCTTCCTCTGCGCCCCACAGGGTCAGGGAAATGGTTTCTTCTGCGCTTACATACGCCGCGGAAGACATAACGGTCGCCGCCGCGAGCGTGCAGGCTAAAACTTTTCTTAATTTCATCTTTACCCTCCTTATATGATTAACATTGTTTTTCCCGCGCACAGTGTGCAATATGCACAATCATCGGGACTTATTAATACTATACACGCAACACTTTTTGTTGTCAACTACCTAATTTCATGTAATTATTGCATTTTTCTTGTCAGTTTTTTTGATAGAAGTTCTCAAAAATCCACACATCCTCCAAAACCCCGTTTAAGGAGCCGATAAAAGGGCACTTATCCGGTCCATCTTAAATCGTAAAATTTAGGAATCAAAAAAAAACTGCTGCAGATGAACTGCAGCAGCTTTATCTTTCATTGAGTTGTTCTTTGAGTTGTTCTTTTTTTAGTCCAGATTTTGGCACAGGCTGATCACCAGCACATCATCCGCGGACGGGTTCTTCACAAAGTAATTGGTGGTTTCCACCCTGCGATATATCCCATCGTCCCCCATCTGCCGTGTGACTACGCTGATGTATTTATCGCCCCGGTCGTGCGCTTTCATCTGGTTCTCAATGCTGAACGTATCCAGGAACAATTGCTGATCCTCCGGGTGCATGGTGGACGCCCCGTGCTGGATCAGTTCCTCAAACACGCCGGTGGACGGGCAGGACTGCCTGGTAAAGTTTTCATAAGCCATCATATAAAAGCTGTTTCTGGTCAGGTTAGAAAAAATCACCAGCGGATAGCGCGTGAAAATTGCGTCCAGTAAAAGCTGCATGGCGCTGGACGGCGCCTGCGTGACAAGGATATCCTCTTCCTCATCCAGCTTCGGACACTCTATTGTCAGCCGCCAGAAATCCATCTCCGGCATGGGCTTTGCAAACAGAAATCCCTGGATCACCTTGCAGTCACAGGTGCGCAGAAAGCCGAGCTGCTGACGCGTCTCCACGCCCTCCGCCACCGTTGTGAGCTTCAGCCTGTGAGCGAAGGTAAATATACTCTCCAGCACAATGCGCTCTTTTTCATCCTCACAGTTGTGGCTGAGCAGGGATTTGTCTATTTTCAGCACATCCACGGCGATATCTTTCACAAAGCTCAGAGAGGAAAGTCCGCTGCCAAAGTCATCGATCGCCACGCGAAACCCCGCTTCCCGCACTTTTTTCACCAGTTCTTTTACGGTTTCCTCGCAGCCCACCAGCGCGGATTCCGTGATCTCCACCACGATCAGCTTTCGCTCCAGGTGATGCTCGTCTGCTATGCGGATCAGTTTCTCTATAAAGTCTTCTTCCGCCACATGCCGCCTGGAAAAGTTCACCGAGATGGGCACCTGCTGGATCCCCTGCTGCGCCTGCCTCTGTAAAAACGCGCACGTCTGCCGGAACATATGCCAGTCCAGCTCCATAATGGCATCCGACTCCTCCAGCACCGGAATGAACCGTCCCGGCATGATCACCGTACCGTCGTCCTCCACCCAGCGGGCCAGTGCTTCCGCGCCCACAAGTCTGCTTGTCAGGGCGTCATACTGAGGCTGATAGTATACCTGAATCCTGCCGTTGTGCAATGCCTCCAGAATCTCTTTTACATTTCCCGTTTCCATCATTGTGTTTTCTCCTCACTCCCAACGCCAAGCGCTTTTTTGGCCAGCGCGTCCGCCAGGTCGTTGTATTTATTGTTGGAATGTCCCTCCACTTTCTGAAATTCTATGCGCACTCTTTCTTTCATATGGTCATAGAAATCCCGGTACTCCTGGGTGGCTGGCTTGTTTGCCTTCCACTCCCGCGTGCACCATTTCGCAATCCCCTCGTAGTCGTGGTAAATGATCACCCGGCGAAACCCGTGGTCTGCGGCGTACTGCATGGCCGCCTTCGCCCCCTCGATCTCTCCGGCCACGTTGTGCATCCGGGCCAGTTCTTCGTCTTCCAGCTTTGCGGAAAAACAGAGTTCTTCCTCCCCCTGCAGCACCACCATGCCGTAGGAAAAAGCATCGCCCCCGGCATAGCTTCCGTCCACGTAGATCTGCACGTCCTGCGGGCTTGTTTCCGCGGGATGTTCCACGCCTGCCGGTGTGCGAAAAACGGCAGATGTTGGTTCCACTGCAGGTGCACGGAAAGCGGCAGGCGTTGGTTCCACTGCCGGTGTACGGAAAGCGGCAGGCGTTGGTTCCACTGCAGGTGTGCGGAAAGCGGCAGGCGTTGGTTCCACTGCAGGTGCGCGGAAAGCGACAGATGTCTCCATATCATTTAGGCCCAGATATTCCCGCGCATCCTTCAGCAATGCAAACCCCTTGTATTCCGCCCCTGGATATCCGCTCACCTGTTTTTTACACTCCTCCCAGGTCTGAAAGATCCCGGTCTGATATCCGTTTTTTACCGCATAATAATTTTTCTTCGCCATAGAATCTCCTATCGGATGATTTTAAACTACCCCGTTTCTTCAAGTATAGCTTTTTTCATCCTTTTAATCAACACTTAAGATCACGATTTATGAAAGAGCTCACGGCAAACTGTCCCGCACGCACAAAGCCCCGTACCCCACCTGATTATTGGGATACTGCGCAGATCCCGGCAGTTCCCTGGCGCCGCGGATCAGGTACGCCCGCACTTTCTCGCCGTATAAATAGGGATCGTTCCCGTTTACGATCCCCCACTGCATCAGCATGGCGGCAGCGCCCGTCACAAAGGGCGCTGCAAATGAAGTGCCGCTTGCGGATGTATAACCTCCGCCCGCGGCAGTTGTTCGGATGTTCACGCCCGGCGCGCACAAGTCCGGCTTTGCGGGCACCAGCCCCGGAGCGGACGGAAGCGCCGTTTGCGGCCCGCGCCCCGAAAAGGGCGCGTAAGTATAGCTGCGGGAGTCGTAGGCCCCCACAGAGATGATGTTCCGCGCCGTGGATGGGATCGTCAGGGTGTTGTCCGGCACAGGCTCATAGAAGCGAGTGCCCGTATTCAGCGCTTCCGCCTGGGGAAGCCACAGGTCATAGAACCCGTCCGCGATCTTTCCCGGCGTGAGCCGGAAACGCCAGATGCCGCTGTCTATGTAATCCGCGACCGGAAGAAATTCAAAATAGATCTCCTGAGAAATGCTGTACGGGCTGGGTTCCCCATAAAAAATAAGCAGTTCTGTGTTCCCCGCCCGATAGCGCTGTGCCCCCGGACTTTGCGGGAGCGGGCCGATCACCTGCCCGTCCGGGTGGATCAGAGAAATGGAAAATTCATCCGCATAGGATTTCCAGAGCTGCACGTTGATCGTGGTCTCAAACGGGGCGATCCCCATCTGGATCTCCGTCTCTGTATCCCGGCCATACGCCGATCCAGTATTTCCTTTTTGCAGCACCCCGGACGTATGTCCCGCAGCCGCCCCTTCGTTCCCTGTGCCCACGCAGACCACTGAGCGCCACTGGTCGGCGATGTCTGCCAGGAACAGTTCCAGAAGCCCCGTCCCGTTGTGGGGGCCGTACACATTTCCAAAACTTAAGTTTACAGCCACCGGCAGCTGCCACTCCTGGGCCTTTCGGTACACGTAGTCCAGCGCCTGCATCAGTTCCGTGGTGCGCGGGAACGAGTCCGGCCGGGGGCTTCCCAGGCGGACCACCAGAATATGCGAAAGGGGCGCCACTCCCCTGTCCTGCCCCAGAACGACTCCCGCCGTAACCGGCCTTTCCGTCTGTGCAAGAGAGCTGCGCCCATTTCCCGCGGCAATTCCAAGCACCTGCGTCCCATGCCCGCTCAGATCCTGTGTGGGCAGGCGCATGCCTGTGCGCAGAGCCTCATCGATCTGCGCTTTTGTGTATTCTGTTCCCAGGGTATATCCGGCCGGTGGATCGCCCGGCACATTCTGATCCCAGATGGCCAGGATGCGCGTGGTGCCGTCCGGGTTTCGAAAATCCGCGTGCGTGTAGTCCACGCCGGAATCGATCACCGCGATCAGGATGCCTTGTCCCAGAAGCGCGGCTGTCCCTTCCGTGGCCGGATACCGGCCCGGGATGACTGCGGGGATGTCCGCCCCGGCCTGCAGAGCATCCATGCAGGATGCCCTGCGCCCCTGGGAAGCGGAAAAGTACAGCCGTTTTGGCTTTTCTATATATTCCACCTGCGGCAGTGCCGCCAGAGCGTGGATCTGCGACTGCTCTGCGGTCGCAATGGCGTATCCGCCTGATAGTTCCGTCACGGCGATCCCCTGTTTTTTTGCCTCGTCCAGATTGCCGGAGTATTTTAGGATCAGATCCCACGTTCGATCCCGCTCATCGTATCCCACGTCCAGTTCCAGGGATTTCTCCCGTTCTTCCTCTGTGGCGTCCAGTGCCAGATTCAGCAGATTTTCTATTTTCTGGTTCGATGCCATACATTTTACACCTGTCTGTGTTTTTTATTATTGTATGGCTTTTCCCCGCCTTCATGACAAAACCTTGTTCTCCGATGAAATTCTCCGAGGAAGAAGTGTTTTCATCGTCTGCGGCCGCCTTGTCTATGACCAGTATCTTCTGGCGCAGGCCGGATAATTGTAATCATAATTTGAGATGATGATTCCGCTCTCCGGCGTGCTGGCGTGCACGATCTGGCCGCCGCCTATGTACAGCGCCACATGGCCGATGTACCCGTCCCCGTAAAACAGCAGGTCACCCGGCTGGATGCTCCCGATGTCTACCGGCGTGCCGCCATAGGACTGGGATTCGGCTGTGCGGTCGAGATAGATCCCGAAGTTGGCAAACACCGACTGCACGAACCCGGAGCAGTCCGCCCCGTTTGTCAGGCTGGTGCCGCCGTACACATAGGGATTCCCCACAAACTGCACCGCAAAGTCCGCGATCTGCTGCCCCAGCCCGGAGGACGGTTCCTCGTAAGATCCGCCCTCCGTCTGCTGCTGCTCCTCGTAATACTCCCCTTCCGTCTGCTGCGGCTCCTCGTAGTACTCGCCTTCCGTCTGCTGCGGCTCCTCGTAATATTCGCCTTCTGTCTGCTGCGGCTCCTCGTAATATTCGCCTTCTGTCTGCTGCGGTTCCTCGTAGTACTCGCTTTCGTTCTGCTGCGGCTCCTCGTAGTACTCGCTTTCGTTCTGCTGCGGCTCCTCGGCGTACTCGCCTTCCGGCCCCTGCACGTCTTCTATATATGCGCCCTCTGTCTGCTGAGGTTCTTCATAATACTCCCCTTCTGTCTCCTGCGGCTCCTCGGTGTACTCGTCTTCCGGCCCCTGCACGTCTTCGATGTACGCGCCCTCCGTCTGCTGCGGTTCTTCAGCATACGTGTCTTCCGGCCCCTGCACATCTTCAATGTACGCGCCTTCCGTCTCCCGGGGTTCTTCGCGAAGTTCTGCTTCTTTGCTGTGTTCTTTTTCTGCCGCCGGCGCTGCATTTCCCTCCGCCCGCAGCCGCTGCCGTTCTTCCTGCAGCGTTTCCGCCACCGGATAATATGTGTCATATTTCACATAGTTCGTATTTACGAACCCATAGGTGTCCGCATCCAGCGCCACTGTCATCCAGTCTCCCTGCCAGTCCACCACTTCCAGTTCCTGCGCCTGCACCGCCATGTCCAGCACATCGGAAGCCTCATCGGGGCGCGTGCGGATCATCAGAACCTCCGGATATACCGTGGCCACATTGTAAGCCGCAATTTGGGCGATCTCCTTTGCCTCCTCCCCAACGGCAAAGTAGTCCGCGCTCACATATCCTTCCACGTTTCCAGACTTGATCTTATACCAGTCCCCTTCCTTATCCAGGATCTGCGCCGCCCCGTGGTTGTAGATCTTTCCCACAACCTCGCTGTGGATATCCGCCCCGCTGCGGATGTTTATGTACTCGTTGCACTTGGCGAAGGCCATCGTCCCCACTGCATCGTCCTGTGCAGTGGTACCTGTCTCCGTTTCTTCTGTCTGCGCAGCGGTACCCGTCTCCGTTTCTTCTGTCTGCGCAGCGGCATCTGTCTCCGCTTCTTCTGTCTGCGCAGCGGTATCTGTCTCCGCTTCTTCTGTCTGTGCAGCGGCTTCCGTCTCCGCTTCTTCTGTCTGCGCAGCGGTATCTGTCTCTGTTTCTTCTGTCTGTGCAGAAGATTCTGTTCCTGCTTCCTCTGCCAGCACAGTCCCTCCGGTCAAGGAAAGACTCAGCGCGGCTGCCATAATGGCATACAACATTCTTCCATAAGTACGTTTCCTCATTATTTATACAACCTCCCGTCTTGATGTTCTTGATAGAATTTCCAGATTTTCCAGATTTTGTTACATATATGTTACAAATTCTTTACGCGCATTATATACCGCAAAAACGGGCAAGTCAATGGTGTTCGGAAAAGATTAATATCCCCATTAGAATCCTAAGATTTTCATAAAGTTTGAAACACAGATTTTTCACAGAATCTCGCGAGAACCTGCTTTTATTACATGAAACATCCACAGCCATCGCGCAAAGCATACGCAGTCATTGCACGAAGCACACACACAATCTTGCACGAAGCATTTGCTGCCATCACAGGAAGGCATCCGCAGCCATTACACGAGACCGTTGGTGAGGCTATTGTATAGAGCGCAGTCATTGACAAATCCATATTTTATGCTTACAATCAAATATCATTGGTACTTGCAGTCTGTCAGAAAACGGCTTCTTTGCGAGCCGCAGGAAGGAGGCTTTCCCTATGAACGATCATTCTAATATAGAACCAGCACTTCGTGAAAAATACGATATTCTCCAGACATATCTGCGCTCCCTCGGCAGTGTGGCGGTGGCTTTTTCCGGCGGAACGGATTCCGCACTGCTTGCCAGAGCGGCGCACGATGCGCTGGGCACAAATGCCCTTGCCATCACCGCGCGCTCCCGTGCATTTCCTCAGAGAGAGGCGTCGGATGCCGCCGCTTTTTGTGCGAAAGAAAAAATTCGCCACGTGTTTATGGATTTTCAGGAGCTGCAGGTGGAGGGGTTTGCAGAGAACCCGCCAAATCGGTGTTATCTGTGTAAGCGCGCACTGTTTACAGAGATCAAGGAAACAGCCGCCCGTTATCAGATCCCGCATGTCGCAGAGGGCTCCAACACGGACGACACCGGGGATTACCGCCCCGGCCTTCTGGCTATCGCGGAACTGGGTATTTTAAGCCCGCTCCAAAAAGCCGACCTCTCCAAACAGGAAATCCGTACGCTCTCCAAAGAGTTGGGCCTTCCCACCTGGGATAAGCCGTCCTACGCCTGCCTGGCCTCGCGCTTTGTCTATGGGGAAACGATCACAGCGGAAAAGCTCCAGATGGTGGAAAAAGCAGAAGAACTGCTGCTCCATATGGGTTTTCTACAGATGCGCGTGCGCATACACGGGAATCTGGCCCGGATAGAAGTGCTGCCGAAAGATTTTGACAAGGCAATGGCGCCGTCCGCGCGCGAGACCATCGTGCGGGAATTTCGCTCGCTTGGTTTTTCTTATGTGACTTTAGATCTGCAGGGCTATCGCACGGGCAGCATGAATGAACCTTTGACGCACGAAACAGCCCGTCCGGAATAAGGGATTTTTGAGAGATCCGCGTCTTTGCACGTCCCGGCAAAACAAATTGTAAACGGAGAAAATTTATGGAAGATCAATTTAGCAGAACTGAACGGTTGCTCGGAAAAGAAGCAATGGATATTTTAAAGAAATCGCGGGTCGCCGTCTTCGGCATCGGCGGCGTGGGCGGTCATGCCGCGGAGGCGCTGATCCGCTGCGGCGTGGGCGCCATAGACCTGATCGACAACGACCAGGTGACCCTCTCCAACCTGAACCGGCAGATCATCGCAACCCACAGCAGCATCGGACAATACAAAGTGGACGTGATGAAGGCCCGCCTTCTGGACATCTGCCCGGATGTTCTGGTAACCACCCACCAGTGCTTTTTTCTCCCGCAGAACAGCGGCGATTTTGATTTTTCGCAGTACAGTTATGTGGTGGACGCGGTGGACACCGTCACCGCCAAGATTGAGCTGGTGCTGAAAGCGCAGCAGGCGGGTACGCCCATCATCAGCAGCATGGGCACCGGGAACAAGCTGGATCCCACCGCGCTGAAGGTGGCGGATATTTATGATACGACCGTCTGCCCTCTGGCGAAAGTGATGCGAAGGGAACTGAAAAAACGGAACGTGGAGCATTTGAAAGTGGTCTATTCCAAAGAAAATCCCTTAAAACCGCTCCCGCTTTCTGAGGAAGCAGACACAAACAGCGAAGCGGAGCAGATTCCGGGGGCGAATTCGGGACAGATTTCGGAATCGGCTTCGAAACAGATTTCAGAATCGACTTCAAAACATACTTCAGAACAGATTTCGGCATCAACTTCGAAACCGGCAGACACAAAAAATCCCGGCGATGCGCCGGGGAGTCTGAAGCGCCGCGCCGTGCCGGGCTCTGTCTCTTTTGTGCCGTCTGTGGCGGGTCTGCTCATTGCCAGAGAAGTGATAAAAGATCTGATAAAAATAAACGGGTAGGCTGCCTGTCTCATGGGCCTGCCCGTTTCATCGGGGAATTCCTATCTTGTCGGGATCATGACAGCAAAAAAGCGGGTGATGGGAATCGAACCCACAGTTTCCAGCTTTGAAGGCTGGCGTTCTGCCATTGAACTACACCCGACATATTCGCTATATAAATAAAGTGCCCAGAACCGGAGTCGAACCAGTGACACGAGGATTTTCAGTCCTCTGCTCTACCAACTGAGCTATCTGGGCAGGGAGCGCGCTCCCGGAAAACATTGTCCGGCAGTCTCTCACAACAACTGGAATTATATATGATGCGTTCTGCAATGTCAAGGGAAATATCACCATATCGGTTTCTGGCATGATTTTTTAGAAACAGGTAAAGCACAAGAAGCATAGGAGGCATGAAATGATCGATGTTCTATCCGTGGAAAATATGCGAAAAAGCGATGCCCGCACCATTGCAGGCGGCATATCCGGGCGTGAGCTGATGTACCGCGCAGGCAGCGCCGTGCTGGAAAATGTTTCTGTAAAGGCGCCCGTTGCCATTGTGTGTGGCACCGGCAACAACGCGGGGGACGGCTATGTGATCGCTCTGCTGCTGCGCAGGCGCTCCATACCCTGCACCATTTTTCTGCTGAGAGAAAAGTATTCAGAGGACGGAGCCTATTATTTTGACCAGTGTTTCCATTCCGGTATCCCCGTCATTTACTGCTGGGAAACTATTTCCTTTCACGGGTTTGCCACCATATTTGACTGCATCTTCGGCACCGGTTTCCACGGCAAGGTTCAGGGACTCGCAAAAACGGTCATCGAGGCCATCAACAAAAGTGATGCGTATGTTGTCTCCGTAGATATCAACAGCGGCCTGAACGGAGACAATGGACTGTGCGACATCTGTGTGCGATCGGATATCACGGTGTCCATCGGCGGTTTTCAGCCGGGCCACTTTCTGAACATGGCAAAGGACTGTATGTGGGAAGTCGTAAACTGCGACATCGGCATCCGCCCCGCGGAGCCGCCCTATCATCTTCTGGAGATGGAGGATTTCCAGGCTTTGGTGCCGGAAAGAAAGCATTATTCCCACAAGGCCACCTACGGGTATATGGCGCTGATCGGCGGCTCTCTCGCTTACAGCGGGGCCATCCGCCTGGCGGCCATGGCCAGCGCAGCCATGCGCTCCGGGGCAGGCGTGGTAAAGCTGGCCGCGCCGGAGAGCCTGTGCTCCCTGCTGATCCCAGAAATTCTGGAAAGCACGCTTTATCCCATGCCGGACAAAGACGGAAATCTGGTGTTTGACGAGAGCGCCCTTGCCGGGCTGATGGGCGGCGTAAAATCCATCGCTTTTGGAATGGGGATCGGCATATCCGAGGAGATTCAGAAAATGCTTGCTTTCCTTCTGGAACATTACACCGGCTCCCTTGTGATCGACGCAGACGGACTCACCGCCCTTGCCGCTCTGGATCCCGGCCTCCTGCAAAACACCGCCGCGCGGGTGATCCTCACGCCCCACGTGAAGGAATTTTCCAGGCTCACAAACCGTTCCACGGACGAGATCTTGTCCGCTCCCATCGAGCTGGCCAGAGACTATGCCGCAGAAAATCACGTGGTGCTTCTCTTAAAGGGGCCCACCACCATCATCACCGACGGCACATCCGTAAATCTGGTGAATACCGGCTGTCCGGGAATGGCAACCGCCGGGAGCGGCGATGTGCTCTCCGGCATCCTGTCCGCCCTGTGCAGCTATGTGCCGGATTCGCTCTTAGCAGCCTCCGCGGCCGCGTACATTAACGGAAAAGCCGGGGAATACGCGCAAGAAAAATACGGCAGTGTCAGCATGATCGCCAGCGACACCGCCGCATGTATAAAAGATGTGATCCGTGCCTTATTTTCTCTGCATAAATGAATTTGAGGTACCCTGCCCGGACAAAATATATTACTATGTTACTACAAAAAGCATCTGCGCGAAAAGCGTTGCTATAAAAATTATCCGCGTAGAAATCGTTACTACAAAAAATATCTGCGCGAAAAAAGGAGTGGGGAAGATGATGCTGCCGAATCCCATTGCTGTGGCTGCGTAAACAGGGCTGCGCAGCGAATATAAAAATGAAAATGTTGCGGGCCCCTGAGTTCCTGTTCGATTAATTTTGATGGGGGTGCAGCATGAACTATAAAAGTGCGGCGCAGGTTCTTCCCGCGGATCTGCTCCTGAAGATACAGGAATATGTGGACGGCGAATGGCTTTACATTCCCCGCATATCCGAACACAAAAAATGCTGGGGCGCGGCCACACACACGCGCCTGGAGCTGCGGGAGCGAAACCAGCAGATTTACCGGGATTTCCTTGCGGGGGAATCCACAAGCGCTCTGGCAAAGAAATATTTTCTTTCCACAAAAAGCATCCAGCGGATCGTTGGACAGCTGAAAAAAGAATAGTATGCGCAACAGGGAGATACCTTTATGATCTTATGCATTGCCTGCGCTCCGTGCAAAGTTTGAGGGCGCTGCACGGAGAGGCGTATCAGTCCTCGGACTTTGCATGTTTGATGGATCGCGATCACAACGTCAAAGGAGCAAAGTCAATATGAAAAAAAATGATCTGAAAAAACTGAAACCTTATTTACTGCTTTGGAGCACACAGTCGTTCTCCGCCCTCGGAAGCGGGATGACCAGCTACGCGCTGGTGCTGTGGCTGTATCTGCGCACCGGATCCGCTCTGCGGACCGCCCTTTTGTCGGTCTGCTCGTATGCGCCCTATGTGGCCATGAGCATCTTTGCGGGTGCATTGAGCGACCGCTGGAACAAAAAGAAAACCATGCTGGTCTGCGATCTGATCGCGGCGTGCAGCACCGTTGCCGTGTTCTTTCTCATCCGCACCGATTCGCTGACGGCCTGGCACCTGTATGTGCTGAACGCCCTGAACGGCCTGATGAACACCATCCAACAGCCCGCGGGCGAGGTGGCGGCGACGCTTCTGATCCCCAGGGAATATTATCAGAAGACCAGCGGACTGCGCTCTTTTTCGCAGTCACTAAATTCCATCCTGACGCCCATTCTGGCAACCGCCCTCTTTACCCTGGCGGGGATCAAGTCGGTGATCGCGGTGGATCTGATCACGTTCGCCATCGCTTTCCTGGCGCTGCTGCTGTGGATCGACATCCCGGAGCAAAAGGAAGCACGCCAGGAGGAAGAAAAGCTGCTGACGTCCGCCCAAAAAGGACTGGTGTGGCTGAGGCAGAATCCTCTGATCTTTCACCTGATCCTGTTCCTGTCTGCGATCAACCTGGTGGCGTCCATGTACGATGCGGCCCTGCCCGCCATGCTTCTCTCGAAACCAAACGGAGGCGAGACCGTTCTGGGAATTGTGAACGCCTGCGCGGGGATCGCCACTTTGGCAGGCAGCGTGCTGGTCACGCTGATCCCTGCCCCAAAAAATCGGGTACGGGCGATCTGCCTTACCCTGTTCATTTCCATGAGCACAGAGAACTTTCTGCTGGCGTTCGGGAAAACTCCTTTTCTCTGGTGCCTCGGCGCTATTTTGGGCTGGGCGGTGATCCCGCTGATGAACGCAAACATGGATGTGATCTTCCGCAATACCATCCCGGTGGAAATGCAGGGGCGGGTGTACTCCTGCCGCAACACACTGCAGTTTTTTACCATACCGGTGGGCTTTCTGGCCGGAGGTTTTCTGGTGGACCGCGTGTTCGAACCGCTGGCCGCACAGGCGGCGGATCCGATGCTCGCCTCCCTCTTTGGGACGGGCAAAGGCTCCGGCGCAGCCATGCTCTTTGCGCTGATCGGCGCGGCAGGCGTGGCCATCTGCCTGTTCTTCAGCTGGAAGCTGCGCGGGCAGGTGTGGCATGAGCCAACTGAAACGTAAATTCTTTTCTGGGCGCGCGGAACCGCGCCCAGTTTATTTGCGCCATTTCACGCTATGGCTATCTGCACCATTCTGTGCCCTGATCATTTACACCCGGACAGGGCCGGTTCCGCATAGGTTTTCTGTGTGTGCGGATCCACACTTAAATAGCGGAAGGTTCGGAAGATCAGCACCGCCGCAATGAGGAATGTCAGAAAATCGGACACTGGCATGGAATAAAGCACGCCGTCCAACCCCCAGAGCATAGGAAGGAGCAGGGCAAAGCCCACCCCAAACACAATCTCCCGGACCATCGAGAGCATTGTGGACGCAGCGGCTTTTCCCATCGCCTGCAGGAAAATGAAGCACGCTTTGTTCACGCAGGCAAAAATGATCATACACAGATAAACGCGAAACGCCCGCACGGCAAAATCCGTATAATACACACTCTCATTGGCAGCGCCAAAAATAGCGATCAGCTTATCCGGGAAAAACTCTACAATGAGAAGCGCTGCCGCACCTACCGCAGCCTCCGCTGCCAGCAGAAGGGAGAACAGATTTTTTACCCGGC
>CANRKY010000011.1 GCA_947631355.1 uncultured Marvinbryantia sp. | reverse complement strand
CGTTCTGCCAGAATCCGCTGCAGTCCTGCTATCCGGAGCGGATCTACCGCACCGGGGACATTGGGCAGTACAACGAGCGGGGCGAGCTTTTGTACCTCTGCCGCAAGGATTTTCAGATCAAACACATGGGGCACAGGATCGAGCTGGGGGAGGTGGAGACGGCGGTCAACGCGCTTCCCTTTGTGCAGGCGGCCTGCTGTCTGTACGATGAGCAGAAAGAAAAGATTGTATGCTTCTATCAGGCGGAGAAAGAGTGCAAGAAAGAGATCGTGGACGGCCTTTGTAAAAAACTGCCGAAATATATGTGGCCAAACCGGTTCGTGCACTTCACAGAGATCCCCATGAACAAAAACGCAAAGATCGACCGCGCCAGGCTGAAAAAGGAATATCTGGAGAGCTAGCCGCAAAAGTTGATTTTTATGGGAAAGTGTATTATAATTTCGGTAAACTATGCCCAGAGCCGCCGGGAGGATGAAGCGGCGGCCGGGGAAAGAGAGGACGCAAAAAATGTTATCGGTGATACTGCCGGCATACAATGAAGAAAAGATGATCTTCCGCACAGCCGGGACAGTGGGAAAGATACTGGACGACGCAAAGATCGTGTACGAACTGGTCTTCGTGGACGATGGCTCAAAGGACGCCACCTGGGAGAGGATAGAGGAGGCGGCGAGGAACAACCGGCACATCACCGGGATTCATTTTTCCAGAAATTTTGGGAAGGAGCCGGCCATGTTCGCCGGCCTGGCAAACGCCAAGGGAGACTGTTGCGCGGTGATGGACTGCGATCTGCAGCACCCGCCGGAAGTTTTGGTGGAAATGTATCGCCTCTGGGAACAGGGCTGCGAGGTGGTGGAGGGCGTGAAGCGCAGCCGCGGCAAGGAGAGCGCGCTGCACAGAGCCAGCGCGGGACTTTTTTACAAGATCATCTCCAAAGCGGTGAAGATCGATATGTCCCGGGCCTCAGACTTTAAGCTGATGGACCGGCGTGCCGTGAACGCGCTTCTGGAGATGCCGGAGCGCAACGCCTTTTTCCGGGCGCTGTCCTCCTGGGTGGGCTTTCGCTCCGCCACAGTGGAATTTGACGTGCAGGAGCGGACGGAAGGGGAATCCAAGTGGTCCACCCGATCCCTGATCCGCTACGCGATCACTAATATCGTGGCGTTTTCTTCCGCGCCCATGCAGCTCGTCACGTTTGCCGGCGTTGCGGTGTTCCTTCTGGGGATCGTGATGGCGGTGCAGACGCTGATCCGATATTTCACCGGGCACGCGGTGGAGGGGTTCACCACGGTCATCCTGCTGCTTTTGTTTATCGGGAGCGTGATCATGATCAGCCTGGGGATCATCGGATACTATATATCCAAAATATATGAGGAAGTAAAAGGCAGGCCGCGCTACCTGATCTCCCGGAAGATCGAGAGCCGCGTGGCAGAGGAGGAGAAGAAATGAAATTTTTTGTGACAGGTGTGGGCGGCCAGCTGGGCCACGATGTGATGAACGAGCTTCACAGCCGCGGGCTGGACGGCGTTGGCAGCGATGTGGCCAGTGTGTACAGCGGCGTTGCGGACGGCACGGCGGTGACCAAAATGCCCTATGTGCAGCTGGATATCACAGACGCGGCCGCGACCGAAAAGGCGGTCGCGGATGCAGCCCCGGATGTGGTGGTGCACTGCGCCGCGTGGACGGCGGTGGATCTTGCGGAGGACGATGACAAAGTGGAGCAGGTGCGCAGAGTCAACGCCGGCGGAACGGAGAACATCGCGAAAGTCTGCAAAAAGCTGGGCTGCAAGATGATCTATCTCTCTACGGACTATGTGTTTGACGGGCAGGGGACGCAGCCCTGGCAGCCGGACTGCCGGGATTACCGGCCTATCAACGTGTATGGGCAGACCAAACTGGAGGGGGAGCTGGCTGTGGCCGGTCAGCTGGAAAAATACTTTATCGTGCGGATCGCCTGGGTGTTCGGGGTGAACGGAAAGAACTTCATCAAGACCATGCTGAACCTGGGAAAGACCCACGACACGCTCCGGGTGGTCAGCGACCAGATCGGCACGCCCACCTACACCTACGATCTGGCGAGGCTGCTGGTGGACATGGCGCTCACGGAAAAATACGGGTACTACCACGTGACGAACGAGGGCGGCTACATCAGCTGGTATGACTTCACAAAAGAAATTTTCCGCCAGGCATATGAGCTGGGCCACACAGAGTACGGGGAAGACCGTGTGCGTGTGCTCCCCGTGACCACGGCGGAATACGGGGCAAAGGCGGCACGGCCCTTCAACTCCCGCCTGGACAAGAGCAAACTTTTAGCCAACGGATTTACGCCGCTGCCTACCTGGCAGGACGCCCTGCACCGCTATCTGCAGGAAATCGAATTTTAACGGAGGATACGACATGAGGACTTACCTGGTAACCGGGGGCGCGGGATTCATCGGCTCCAATTACATTCATTACATGTTTCGAAAATACGGCGACAGCATCCGCATCATCAACGTGGACTGCCTGACCTACGCGGGAAACCTGGAGAATCTGCGGGATGTGGAAAACCGCGAAAATTATACATTTATCAAGGCGGATATCACCGACAGCGCCGCCATCCGGAAGATCTTTGCGGAAAACGAGATCGACCGCGTGGTGCATTTCGCGGCGGAGAGCCATGTGGACCGCAGCATCAAGAATCCGGAGGTGTTTGTGCGAACCAACGTGCTGGGCACCCTGGTGATGCTGAACGCGGCGAAGGAGGCCTGGGAGCTGCCGGACGGCAGCTATCGGCCGGACAAGAAATTCCTGCACGTGTCCACCGACGAGGTGTACGGCTCTCTGGAGAACGAGGGCGAGTACTTCTATGAGACCACCCCCTACGCGCCCCACAGCCCCTACTCCGCCAGCAAAGCGTCCTCGGACATGCTGGTGAAGGCTTACATGGACACATATAAATTCCCGGCCAACATCACAAACTGCAGCAACAATTACGGGCCCTACCAGTTTCCGGAAAAACTCATTCCGCTGATCATCAACAACGCGCTGCACGGCAAAAAGCTGCCCGTGTACGGCGACGGCAAAAATGTGCGTGACTGGCTCTACGTGGAGGACCACGCGAAGGGCATCGACATGGTGCAGGAAAAAGGCCGGCTGTTTGAGACCTACAACATCGGCGGGCACAATGAAAAACAGAACATCGAGATCATACACATCATCCTGGATACCTTACAGGAGATGCTGCCCGCGGACGATCCCAGAAAGAAGCTGGTGAGCGAGAACCTGATCACCTACGTGGAGGACCGCAAGGGGCACGACAGGCGCTACGCCATCGCGCCGGACAAGATCCGCGCAGAGCTGGGCTGGGAGCCGGAGACCATGTTTGCGGAGGGCATCCGCAAGACCATCCGCTGGTTCTTTGAGAACGAGGCGTGGATGGAAAATGTGACCAGCGGCGATTACCAGAAGTATTACGAGTCCATGTACGGGAAAAAATAGAAAGATGCCGGAGGAATGTATATGAAAGGGATTATCCTGGCCGGCGGGGCGGGCACGCGCCTGTATCCGCTCACAAAGGCCGTCTCAAAGCAGATCATGCCGGTTTACGACAAGCCCATGATCTATTATCCGCTGTCCATCCTGATGCTGGCGGGGATCCGGGAGATTTTGATCATCTCCACCCCCAGGGACCTTCCCACGTTCCGGGAACTGCTGGGGACCGGGGAACAGCTGGGCATGGCGTTTTCCTACGCGGTGCAGGAAGAACCCAGAGGGCTGGCGGACGCCTTTCTGATCGGAGAGAGCTTCATCGGGAAGGACCATGTGGCGCTGATCCTGGGCGACAATATTTTTTACGGCCAGAGCTTTTCCAGAGTGCTGCGCAAGGTTGCGGAGCGGGAAAAGGGGGCCACGATCTTTGGCTACTACGTGCGGGATCCCCGGGAGTACGGCGTGGTGGAATTTGACGAGAACGGAAAAGCGCTCTCCATAGAAGAAAAACCGGCGCACCCAAAGAGCAATTACGCGGTGCCGGGCCTGTATTTTTACGACAACGATGTGGTGGAGATCGCCAAAAACGTGCAGCCCTCAGCCAGAGGGGAAATCGAGATCACCAGCGTGAACAACGAATATCTGCGCCGGGGCCTGCTGCAGGTGGAAACACTGGGGCGGGGCTTCGCTTGGCTGGACACCGGAAACCACGACGCACTGCTTGACGCGGCAGATTTTGTGGCGGCGTTCCAGAAGCGCCAGGGGCTTTACATCTCCTGCATAGAGGAGATCGCCTACAAGCGCGGGTTCATCTCAAAAGAGCAGCTGCTCGCTCTGGCACAGCCGCTGCTGAAGACGCCCTACGGGAAATATCTGGTGGAAGTGGCCGAGGGGCTGTAACTGCCAAAATATGTTTAAAAAAAGATTGGAGACAGAAAATATGGGGAAAATAACGGTTGAGACCTGCGGCATTGAGGGGCTGAAGGTGATCACCCCCGCCGTGTTCGGGGATGCGCGCGGCTATTTCATGGAGACCTATAATTTCAATGATTACAAAGAGGCGGGCATTGACATGGAATTTGTGCAGGACAATCAGTCCGCTTCCAGAAAGGGCGTGCTGCGGGGACTGCATTTTCAGATCCACTATCCCCAGGATAAGCTGGTGCGGGTGATCAGCGGCGAGGTGTTCGATGTGGCCGTGGACCTGCGGGAAGGCTCCCCCACGTTTGGCCAGTGGCACGGGGAGATCTTATCGGCGGAGAACAAAAAGCAGTTCTTCATCCCGAAAAACTTTGCGCACGGTTTCCTGGTGCTCTCAGATTACGCGGAGTTCGCCTATAAGTGCACAGATTTTTATCATCCCAACGATGAGGGCGGCATCATCTGGAACGATCCCGCCATCGGCATCACATGGCCGGTGCCCGCGGGGATGGAGCTGATTTTGTCGGAAAAAGATCAGAAGTGGGGCACGTTAAACGAGTGGAAGAAGTAGCGGGAGAGGGGCAGGATGAGAAGTGTGGTTTCCTTTCTGAGAGATTTATATTCCAACCGGAGACTGATCTGGAAGCTGGCGAAAAATGATTTTAAGACCAGGTACGCGGGATCCTATCTGGGGATCACCTGGGCGTTTGTCCAGCCGGTGGTCACGGTGCTGGTGTACTGGTTTGTGTTTTCGCAGCTCCGGGCGGGCGCGGTGCGGGAAGTGCCCTTCGTGCTTTGGCTGGTGGCGGGCCTGGTGCCCTGGTTCTTTTTTCAGGACTGCCTGAACGGCGGGGCGAACGCGCTGATCGAGTACAGTTATCTGGTAAAAAAAGTAGTGTTTAATATCAGTGTGATACCAGTGGTCAAGCTGGTATCTGCGCTTTTTGTCCACCTGTTTTTTGTGGGGATCCTGTTCCTTCTGTACATTCTGATGGGATACGCCCCCGGCCTGGGCGCCATACAGGTGTTCTATTATTCGTTTGCGGTGCTGGTGCTGACGCTGGGGATCTCCTACGCCACCTGCGCCGTAGCCGTGTTTTTCCGCGACCTCACCCAGATGATCACCATCGTGCTGCAGGTGGGGGTGTGGATGACCCCTATTATGTGGAAATTTGAGGATCTGGGGCTGCACGGGCCCGTGGTGTTTCTGCTGAAACTGAACCCCATGTATTACATCGCGGAGGGGTACCGCAGCGCACTGATCGACGGCGCGCCGTTCTGGGAGCGCCCGCTGCTCACCTGTTATTTCTGGGGGTTCACGGCTCTGGTATTTTTCTTCGGCATCACGATCTTCCGCAGGCTGAAGATCCACTTTGCGGATGTGCTATAAAAGGAGTTTCTATGCAGGAATATGCGATCCAGGTAGAAGATCTGACAAAAATCTATAAGCTGTACGACCGCCCGAAAGACCGGCTGCTGGAGGCGCTGGGGCTCTCCGGCAAGCGGGTGCTCTCGCGGGATCACTATGCCCTGAACCATGTCTCCTTTTCCGTAAAGCGGGGGGAGACGGTGGGGATCATCGGCACGAACGGCTCCGGCAAGTCCACGGTGCTGAAGATCATCACGGGCGTGCTGAATCCCAGCGGCGGCAGGATCACGGTGAACGGCCGGATCTCCGCCCTGCTGGAACTGGGCGCGGGCTTCAACATGGAGTACACGGGGATCGAGAACGTGTACCTGAACGGCACCATGATCGGCTTTTCCGAGGAGGAGATCAGCCGGAAGCTGCCAAAGATCCTGGAGTTTGCGGACATCGGCGATTTTGTCTACCAGCCCGTCAAGACTTATTCCAGCGGTATGTTTGTGCGCCTGGCCTTTGCGGTGGCCATCAACATCGACCCGGAGATCCTGATCGTGGATGAGGCGCTCTCCGTGGGGGATGTGTTTTTCCAGACAAAATGCTACCATAAGTTTGAAGAATTTAAAGCGATGGGCAAGACCATCCTGTTTGTGAGCCACGACCTGAGCAGCATTGCAAAATACTGCGACCGCGTGGTACTTTTAAATAAAGGCGAAAAACTGGCGGAGGGCGCGCCCAAAAAGATGGTGGACATGTACAAAAAACTGCTGGTCAACCAGCTGGACTTAAACAGCCTGGAGGCGCGGCAGGCGGACACTGGCGCGGATGGCCTGGATGTGAAGGATGGCGCAGACGGAAACAATGGTGCGGATAATGCAGAGAAAAAGAAACCGGGCGCGGGCGGCGAAGATGAGAAGAAGCCGGGGGCGGATATGTGGCAGCCGGCGTTTCCGTTGAATCCGAAGATCAATGCGTACGGCGACCGAAAGGCGGAGATCATCGGGTTTAACGTGCTGAACGAGGAGGGCGTGTCCACCAACGTGCTGGAAAAGGGTAGCGTCTGCACGATCCAGATGCGGGTGAAGTTTCATAAAAAGATCAACGAGCCCATTTACGCTTTCACCGTGTCGGATCTGAAGGGCACCGACATCACCGGCACCAACAGTATGTTTGAAAAGATTCCGGTGAAGCCCAAAAATCCGGGGGAGGTGCAGGAGATCTCCTTCACCCAGAAAATGGACATGCAGGGCGGGGAATACATGCTGTCTCTGGGCTGCACGGGGTTTGACGGGAACGACTTTGTGGTGCACCACCGCCTGTATGAACTGTGCGGGCTCTCCATCATCTCCGCCAAAAACACGGTGGGATTTTACGACACCAATTCCGTGGTGAAGCTGCTGAACGATTGAAGCCGGAGGTAGGGTATGCAGGAATATATTGGAAAAGTGATGTTGGACACCACGTGGTATCCGGGGGAAGATCTGTACAGCGACGGGCAGGTGGAAGACCGGCTGCTGCAGATCGCCCAGACCTGCAGCGAGGAGCAGCTGAACGCGGTGATCGCCCGGGAGAAGGACTGGGCGGTGCTCTACCATATGTCCCACATCCGGGAAAACATTGTGAGCTGGCTTCCCATAGAAAAGACGGACAGCGTGCTGGAGGTGGGGGCCGGCTGCGGCGCGGTCACGGGGGCGCTGGCGCAGAAAGCCGGATTCGTGACCTGCATAGAACTGTCGAAAAAGCGAAGCGCCATCAACGCCTCGCGCCATCGGGACCTGGACAATATCCGGATCCTGGTGGGGAACTTTCAGGACATCGAAAAGAATCTTACCGAGACCTACGACTACGTCACGCTGATCGGCGTGTTTGAGTACGCCCAGAGCTATATCGGAACGGAGAATCCTTACGTGGAATTTCTGCGGCAGGTGCGCAGGCACCTGAAGCCGGAGGGCCATCTGGTGATCGCCATCGAGAACCGCCTGGGGCTGAAGTACTGGGCGGGCTGCCGCGAAGACCACACGGGCCATTTGTTCGAGGGCCTGGAGGGCTACCCGGAGGCGCCCGGCGTGCGCACGTTCTCCAAGCCGGAGCTGGAAAAGCTGTTTTCCGCGGCCGGTTTTTCGGAATGTGATTTTTATTATCCCTATCCGGATTATAAATTTCCCATGGCGCTTTATTCCGATGCCTGTCTGCCCCGGAAAGGGGAGCTGATCAGCAATCTGAGAAATTTCGACCGGGATCGCCTGGTGCTGTTTGACGAGGCCCGGGTGTTTGACTCCCTGCTGGACGATGGCCTGTTCCCGTTGTATGCAAATTCCTATCTGGTCGTATTGAAAGGTACTGAACACCGATGAAGAAGATCATTTTCAGCAAATTTTCCAATGAGCGCGCAAAGCGGTTTGCCATCCGCACGGATATCCTGCTGGATGAAACGGGCGTGCGCACGGTCCGGAAAACAGCGGCCTATCCGGAGGGAAAGGAACACGTGAACCGCATCCCTTTGTGGGAGAAAAGGCTGTCCGACCAGTTCGCGGGCGCCGGGCTCTGCGTAAACCAGGTGCTCTCCTGTGAGGACGGGCAGGTGGAGTTTGCCTTTCTGGAAGACACCCAGGTGCTGGAGGAGCAGATCGCGCAGCTCTACAAAAAGGGCCGGAAAGAGGAGAGCTTCGCTTTGTTGATGCGCGCCCTGGATCTTCTGCGCAGCTGCGCATCGGTGCCTTTTGCGCACACGGAGCCGTTCGCGGAAGTTTTCGGGAACCGGAGCCTGCCGGAGGGGCTGCTGTGCATGCCGGTGACCGACCTGGACATGACGGCGGAAAACCTGCTCCTGCGCCCGGGCGATGCAAAATGGCATCTGATCGATTACGAGTGGACCTTTGATTTTCCCATACCGGTGGATTTTTTGATCTACCGGTTTGTGCGGTACTTTTTTTTCCGCAATTTCGCTTCTCTGGGTGAGAAAGTGGAGCTGTTTTATGAAATGGCGGGGATCCGGCCGCGGGAGCAGGCAGTTTACGCCAAAATGGAGGACGCGTTTCAGGATTATGTGACGGGCGGCCATGTGCCGGTGCGGGACCTGTACGCGGACATTTCGCCGGGATGCCTGATCCTGCAGCAGACGGACGCCCTGAAAAACGGGAGCGATCTGCTGGGCGATTCCACGATCGTCACTACGCTTTATCTGTTTTCGGATGCCTCCGGCAAGAATTTTCACGAGATCCAGGCCAAAATGAAAAGAGAGGCGGACGGCAGCTTTGCGGCGGAGTTTGCCATCGATCCGGAAACGCCGGTGCAGAGGATGCGCTGGGATCCGGTGGAGGGCAGGATGTGCCATGTGCGCATCCGGGAAGTGCTCTCAGATAAAAATCGGGCGCTGGCGCTGGTGCCGGACAACGGGTTCCCTCAGGACGGCGCCCATGTCTTTTGGACGTTCGACCCGGTGTACCAGGTGATCGGCGATTTCCGGGGAATGAAAAAACTGGTGATCCGCGGCGAAATCCAGTTTCTGGACGCGGCGGCAAAGATAGAGGAGCTGCGGGCGCGGGCCGGCAGGCTGGATGCGGCCGAGCAGAAGATCGCGGCCATAGAGGCATCCAAAGGATACCGAGTGCTGGAAAAAATGCGCCGTCTGCGCAACCGCATAAAACATTGGCTCGCGCGGCTGGCTGATCGCCTTACCCCAAAAAGCGGGGCGGACGGCTCTTATCACGCCTGGTACATGCGGCACTGCGCGCAGAAAGGCGAGCGCTCCATGCAGCGGGCCCACGTTCTGCCGTTTCAGCCGAAGATCAGCCTGCTGGCGTGCGCGGACAATGTATCGATATCGCCTCTGCGGGCGATGATGGATTCCGTGCTTGCCCAGAGCTATGAAAACTGGGAACTCCTGGTGACGGAAAAAAGCGGGGCGCAGGACATGCGCGCACTTCTGGATGAATACGCGAGGCGCGACGCCCGGATCCGCCCGGTCTATCCTTCCGCGGAGCAGACACTTTCAAACGGGCGCACAGCGGCGCTGCCCTTTGCAGCGGGGGACTTCGCGGGCTTTCTGGACGGGGAGGATCTGCTGGCGCCGGAGGCGCTGTACGAGACAGCCCTGGCCATGCAGGATCCCATGGCGGATGTGATCTACACCGATGAGGACAGCGTGGACGCCCAGGGGAAAAGATACGCGGACCCGCTGCTGAAGCCAGACTTCTCGCCGGATCTTCTGCGGTCTTATCCCTACATCGGGCACCTGCTTCTGGTGCGGAAAAGCCTGCTGGATCTGCTGACGGATCTTCCCGATGAGAGGTCGGAGGCGGCGGACTATGCCCTGGCGCTTCGCTGCACAGAATGTGCCAGGAACGTGCGCCATGTGGCAAAGATCCTGTATCACAAGAGACAGAGTGCGGAGCAGCCGCAAGACATAGAACAGCTGGAGGCGCAGCCGCAAGATACTGTGCAGCTGCGGGCGTTTGAAGACGGGAAAAAGGTCTTAGAGGCGCACATTTCCCGCATGGGTCTGACGGGTGAGGTGAGGCCGGCTGCCAATCTGCCGGGAGCTTACCACGTGTCCTACCGCCCGGAGGGATCGCCGCTGGTGTCGGTGATCATTCCGAACCGGGATCACACAGAGGATCTGGACCGCTGCATCCGCTCAATTCTGGATAACAGCACGTACCGGAACCTGGAGATCGTGGTGGTGGAAAACAACAGTCAGGAGGAGGGCACCTTCCCCTATTATGAAAAGATCCGGAGCGCGTACCCGCAGGTGCGCACGGTGGTGTGGGACGGGCCGTTTAACTTTTCCGCGATCAACAATTTCGGGGCGCAGAGCGCAAGAGGAGATTATCTGCTCTTTTTAAATAACGATACCGACCTGATCGCGCCCGACAGCATCGGGGAGATGGCCGGCATGGCCGCCCGCCCGGATGTGGGGATCGTGGGGGCGAAGCTGCTCTACGCGGACGGCACCGTGCAGCACGCCGGTATCGTGTACGGCATCGGCGGATTCGCGGAGCACATCTTTCACGGGATGGCGGGCGATGCGCCGGGCTATATGGGACGCGCCGCGGTGACAGGCAATGTGAGCGCCGTCACAGGGGCGTGCATGATGATGCGCCGGGAAGTGTTTGAGGCGGTCGGCGGTTTCCCGGAGGAATACCCCATCGCGGTGAACGATGTAGAACTCTGCATGCGCATAGGCGCGGCCGGCTACCGGATCGTCTTCCAGCCGGAGGCGCTGTGGCACCACTATGAGTCGAAGTCCAGGGGCTACGAGGACACGCCGGAAAAACGGGAACGCCTGATGGGCGAGATCGGGCGCTTTCGCGAGCGCTGGGGCGCCGTGGTGGACGCGGGAGACCCTTATTACAACCCGAATTTTTCGCGGGAAAAGACCTTTGAGCTGCGGCCCTAGGGAAAGGAAAAGGTATGGCACGATCGTTTATTCTGACGGACAGCAGGGTGTGCGCAGGCGAGCCGCGCACCTGTATGCTGACGGGATATTTTTCGGACAATTCCATCAATGACACGAAATTCCGGGCTTATATCGGCGGCAGGCAGCGGCCGGTGCGCGTCACAATGCTGGAGGGGCCGGCCGTGTATCGGAAATATGCCTCCGCGGTGCAGGAAGGCCAGTATATTGACCGGGAATACGTGCTTTGGATCCAGCTCCCGCAGAGAAAGCTGTGCCGCGGGAAGCTGGAGGTTTACGCGTGCCGGAAAGAGGAAAAGAGCCTGGTCTTTCAGAGAAGGCTTGCACAGATGGGAAGCGGCAGGCCGGTCTTTCGGAGCAATCTGGAGATCTGTGAAGAAGACGCGGGAAAGGTTCACATAGAGGGCTGGGCGGCCGGGGAGGAGACCTGCGATGTGGAGGTGTGCTCTCCCGACGGCAGTGTGCTTCCCGCAGAACTGACCCGCAAATGCAGGGAGGATGTGGCGTCTTTTCTCCCGGAATTGTATCAGAACAAAGAGGCCGTGGAGGATCAGATCCGCTTTGGCATAGAACTGACCTTTCCGCTCCCGGCGGAAGGCTGGGCGCAGATCTGCATCTCCTGCGGTGGGCAGCAGGATCTTTACCGCGTTCGGAAAAAAGAGAAGGGCGTTGCGGCGGAGAGACAGACGGACCTTCGCTCCAACTTGAAAAGATTTGACCGGGACGACCTGATGCGATTCCTGCGCCACCGCCTGGAGAGAAGGAGAGCAGAGAAGGCAGCGCAGAAAACAATGCCGGAAAGCGTGCAGGCAGACACACAGAAAACCGCGCAGGCAGACACGCAGAAAGCGATGCAGACAGGCGCGCAGAAAACATTACAGGGAAACAACCAGAAAGTGCTTCTGGAAGCACAGACACAAAAAACAATGCCGGAAACCGCGCAGCAGTCTGCGAAAAATGGGCGCGGGGACGGCACAGCGGGGTTCCCCTGCGAGCCATTGATCAGCATTGTGGTCCCGCTGTACCGCACAGACAAAAAATGGCTGGCGGCGCTTGTGGACTCGGTGCGGGCGCAGACGTATTCAAAATGGGAACTGTGCCTCTCAGACGGAAGCGGGGCGGATTCTCCCCTCACCGATTTTCTGGAAAAACTTACAGAGCAGGATCCGCGCATCCGGGTGACGGCCTCAAAAGAGCCGCTGGGGATATCTGCGAATACCAACGCGGCGCTCCTTATCGCGAAGGGAGATTATATCGCGTTTGCCGATCACGATGACCTGCTGGATGCGCGCGCGCTGTATGAGTGTGTGCGGGCGATGAACGCGGGCGAATGGCCGGACATGGTGTTCACGGACGAAGACAAGATCACCATGGACGGCAGCGAATATTTCTTCCCGAATTTCAAACCGGATTTCAACCCGGATATGCTGCGGAGCACAAACTATTTCTGCCACCTGGTGATGGTTAAAAAACAGATCCTGGATGAGGCCGGATACCTGGACGACGGCTATGACGGCGCCCAGGACTACGATCTGGTGCTGCGCTGCGTGGAGAAGTCGAAAAACATCTGCCACGTGCCGAAGGTGCTGTACCACTGGCGGGCGCACAAGGACTCCACGGCGGAGAACCCGGAAAGCAAACGCTATGCCTTTGAGGCCGGGCGAAGGGCTGTTGCGGCGCACCTCGCCAGGCTGGGCGTATCGGCGGAGGTGAAGACAACGAAGTGGCTGGGGATGTACCACGTGCACTACGCCCTGCCAGAGAAGAAGCCCAGCCTGTCCGTGATCCTGTACGGGACGCCAGAAGATGCGCAAGGCAGCCGCCGCCTTCTGCGGGAAAACGGGATCGGGGAGGAGGCGCAGATCCTTGCGCTGCCTGGGCCCCTCACGGCGATGGCCGCGAACCGGGCTGTGGAGGATGCGAAGAATGACTGCATCCTGTTTTTAGACGCCCGGCTTGCGCCGACGGATGCCGGAAGCATCCGGGAAATGCTGGGGTACGCGTGCCGGGAGGAGATCGGGGCCGTGGGCGGCCTGCAGAATTTTCAGGGCGGAAACGTGTGCCAGGCGGGGATCATCCTCGACCGGGACGCCCGCGTCTGGCGAGCGTTTGAGGGCGCGATCCCGGAAGACCCGGGATATTTTGCGAGGATCCGGTGCGTGTCGGATCTCAGCGCGGTGCCGGTTTCCTGCATGATGGTGCGGCGGGAGACATTCCGGGCCATGGGTGGGTTTGACGAGGACTTCCCGGAACATTATTTTGATGTAGATTTCTGCCTGCGGCTTCGGACAATGGGAAAATGGGCGGTTTATGTGCCCTTCGCGGAATTTGCCGGCGGGATGCCCGTCATCCGGAAATATGAGCTGACGGACGCCTTTCGCAGCGGTTACCTGCGGGAAAGGGCGCTCTTTCGAAAGCGCTACAGAAAGCTTTTGGAACAGGGCGATCCCAACTACAATCCGCAGTTTGCCGGGCCGGCGGTCCAGTTTGAAATTGGGCAATACAGGGAAGAAGCATGAGCGGACACATGAAGATCATAGACAAGGGAATTGCATATTTCCGCAGGAACGGCGCGCGTCAGACCCTTGCCCGCTGCGGGGCAAAACTGCGGGCCCTGGCTCCTGCGCCCTACGGCCGATGGCTGAAAAAGCACAGGATGGGCGCGGACGAATTGCGGCGTGAGGAACAAAAATATGCCGGGGAGCTGGCGTCCCTGTGGGTCATGCGCGGCACGGAAGCTGTGCCCGACGGCTGCAGGTATGTGCTGTTTGCGCCCGGAGACGGCGTGCTGGAGCGGGAGGCGCCTGTGCGGTACGCCAGGGCGATCAAGGAGAACCCCGGCGCACAGCTGTTTTACGGCGACAGCGATGTCCTGTCGCGGCGCGGGCGCGCTTTGGATCCGCTTTTTAAGCCGGATTTCGACCTGTATCTCCTGCGCGGGTTCAACTATATCGGAGAGAGCTTCCTGGTATCCGCACAGCTTTTGGATGCGGTGAAGGGCTGGAGGGAAAAGCGCTCTTACGATCTGCTGCTGTGCTGTGCGGAGCAGGCAGGACATGCGGTGCATATCCCCCACATCCTCTATCACGCGGCAAAAAACGGCGGCGAGAATGAGAAAGAACAGGAAAGGGCGCTGGCGGAACACCTGGCGCGCTGTCAGATCGAGGCGAAGATCGGGCCGGGGGAAGGGCCGGGCATCCGCCGCATCCATTATCGGCTGCCGCAAACGGAACCGGAACCGCTGGTCTCCATCCTGATCCCAAACCGGGATCACCTTGAGCTGCTGAAGCCCTGCCTGGACAGCCTGCGCTCCCAGAAGGGATTTGCGCACTGCGAGGTGCTGCTGCTGGAAAACGGCAGCACAGACCCGGAGACTCAGTCGTTTTACCGGCAAAGCTGCGCCTCCGACCCCGAGCGGATCCGCCTGCTCGTGTGGAAGGAAGCTTTCAATTATTCCGCGATCAACAATTTCGGCGCAAAGCAGGCGCGGGGCAGATATCTGCTGTTTTTGAACAACGATACGCAGATGCTTCCCGGCTGCCTGAGGGAACTGCTGAACTATGCGTCCAGAGAGGATGTGGGCGCGGTGGGGGCCCGGATGTACTATGAGGACGGGACCCTGCAGCACGCCGGTGTGATCCTGGGATACGGCGGTTTGGCGGGGCATGCCTTTGAGGGCATGAAAAAAGAACAATACCGAAAGATCCCCTGGGCGCTGGCGGCCAGGGAATACAGCGCGGTGACGGCGGCCTGCATGATGGTTCCCCGCGCAGTGTTTGAGCAGGCGGGCGGGTTTGACGAAACCCTGGGCGTGGCTTATAATGACATCGACCTCTGCCTGCGCATCCGGCGCATGGGAAAGAAAGTGATCTGCAACCCCTATGCGCAGCTGTACCATTTTGAATCGCGGACGCGGGGGCTGGAGATGACCAGGGAAAAAGCGGCGCGCGTATCCCGGGAGGCGGATCTTTTCCGGGAGCGCTGGGCCGAGGAACTGCGTCTTGACCCGTGCTACAATCCGAACCTGACACTGGAGCGGGCAGACTTTTCACGAAGGAGATAAAGAGATGAAGAAGATCACAGGGGGGATCCGGCAGATCCCGCGGGAATACAGACGGGAGGCGCTGTTTTTGCTGTTCCTGCTGGTTTATTTTACGGCCTGGGCCTATATACAGCCCCTGGGCGTGTCGCCGGATGAGAGCATGCGCTACGATGTGGCAAAATATATCTACAACCACGGCGCCCTTCCCCGGGGAGACGACCCGGAGCTGCTCAACCCGGTGTGGGGGCTTTCCTACGCGTTTTACCCGTTCTTTTCGTACATGATCGCCGCCTGTTCCATGAAAGTGATGAGCGTTTTCTCCACCGACCCCTACGACCTGGTGGTGGCGGCCAGAATGGTGAGCGTGCTGTTCGGGGTGGGGAGCATCTTTTTTGTGATACGCATCGCGAAGCGCCTGTTCGATGAGAAAACCGGCAAACTGTTTGTGATGCTCATGGCGTTCCTGCCAAACACGGCGTTCCTTTCTTCCTATGTGAACATTGACGCCATGGCTATGTTCTGCACGGCGTTCATCCTGTACGTGTGGGCGCGGCTGTTCACGGAGGACTGGACCATAAAAAACTGTGTCCTTCTTGGGATCTCGGTGGGGCTGTGCGCCCTGTCTTACTATAACGCCTACGGGATCGTGCTGTGCACCATCCTCCTGTTTATTATTACGATGCTGGCGGGGCAGCGGCACAGGCTGGACTTCAAAAAACTGATGACCAGAGGGCTTCTGATCTCCGCGGTGACGCTGGCCGTGTGCGGCTGGTGGTTCGCCCGCAACTTTATCCTGTACGATGGGGACATCCTGGGGCGGCAGGCGCTGAACGCCTGCGCGGAGGAACACGCCCTGGAGGAATACAAGCCGTCCAGACATCCCACGCCTCAGCGGGAGGGGCAGAGCGTGCCGGAGATGATATTCAAGCGCAGGGATGACCAGGAGTTCAGCTGGATCCGCATGATGCTTATGAGTTTTATCGGCGTTTACGGCTGCCTTTCCGTGCGGGAGCCCGTGTGGTACTATCAGATATGGTGGGCGCTGCTGCTGGTGGGTCTTCTGGGAATTTTCTTCACGCCGCGCAAGCTGTTTGCCGTGCGGGAAAACGGCGCCTGGCGCGATGTCGGGTGGATCCACTGGGCGATGGTGCTGGCGATCATCATTCCCAACGTGCTGAACGTATACTATTCCTACGTGGTGGATTATCAGGCGCAGGGGCGCTACAGTTTTCCCATGGCGATCCCCCTGCTGTATTTTGTGGCCACGGGCTACCGGAATATCGCTGAAGGGCTGATAAGAAGAAGGCACAGGCAGCGCACGCTGCTTTTGGGGCTGGGATGCGCGGCGATGGTGCTGGGTATCTACAGCTACGTGACGCTGTTCCTGCCGGTGTACCTGCCGGACATCCAGCTGATCCTGGCGCAGAGATAAGGGGTGAGAGAAGTGATTGATTTTAACAGGGCGCCGCTTACCGGAAAAGAAGCGGAATATATCAACAGGGCCATGGCAAACGGAAAGATCTGCGGGGATGGGCCCTTTACCAAAGAGTGCTCCCGCTGGATCTGCCAGCGCTATCATGTCGCGCACACGCTGCTCACCACCTCCTGCACCCACGCGCTGGAGATGGCGGCCTATCTGGCGGACATCCGCCCGGGGGACGAGGTGATCATGCCGTCCTACACGTTTTGCTCCACGGCGGACGCGTTTGTGCTGCGCGGCGCAAAGATCGTGTTTGTGGACATCCGCCCGGATACCATGAACATCGATGAAAAGCGCATCGAGGACGCCGTCACGGAAAAGACAAAGGCCATTGTCCCCGTGCACTACGCGGGGGTGGCCTGCGCCATGGACGAGATCCTGGCGCTGGCGGAAAAATATCACCTGAAGGTGATCGAGGACGCGGCTCAGGGAATGAACGCGTATTATAAGGGCAGGGCCCTGGGGACCATCGGCGACCTGGGCTGCTACAGCTTCCACGAGACAAAGAACTTTGCCATGGGAGAGGGGGGCGCCCTGCTGTTTCAGAGCGGGGAATACCTGGAGCGGGCGGAGATCCTGCGGGAAAAAGGAACGGACCGCAGCAAATATTTCCGCGGCCAGGTGGACAAGTACACCTGGCAGGACTTCGGATCTTCCTACCTTCCCAGCGATCTGAACGCGGCCTATCTGTACGCGCAGCTGGAGATCGCGGATAAGATCCAGGAAAAGCGGCGCAGGCTGTGGGAGAATTACCACCAGGCGTTCGCGCGGCTGGAGGAGGAGGGGGCCGTACGCCGCCCGGTGGTGCCGGACTGCGCGCAGCACAACGCCCACATGTATTACCTGAAATTAAAAGATCTGAAGACCCGGACGGAATTTATCTCTTACATGAGAGAGCACGGCGTCATGGCGGTGTTCCATTATGTGCCGCTCCACAGCTCCAACGCCGGCAGAAAGTTCGGCAGATTTCACGGGGAAGACATCTATACCACGAAAGAGAGCGAGCGGCTGGTGCGTCTGCCCATGTTCTACAATCTGGGCGAGGACGAGGCGGAATACATCATTGATACGGTGCTGAAATTTCCAAACTGGTAAAGAAAGATGCGCCGCGGCGGCATTGACCGGCAAGGTTCGAACTTTCAAACTGGAAAACCGGGAGAAATGTGCCGCGGCATGGAGGGTGCGATGCGTGACAGAGATTATCAGATACAATGGAAAAAGGTGCTGAAAGCGGTTTCCCCCGCCCATATCCGGAGGGGGATCCGCTACCTGAAAAAACACGGCGCCCGGCAGTTTGCCGTGCGGATGACAGAGCGCTTCCGGCCGGAGGAGATCGACTATAAAACGTGGTTCTCCCTGAACCGGGCGAAGCCGAAAACGCTGGAGGAGCAGCGGCAGACCGAGTTTGCGGATCCGGTGACCATCAGCGTGCTGGTGCCGGCCTACTGCACGCCGGTGAAATTCCTGCGCGCCATGATCGAGTCGGTGGAGGCCCAGACTTATCCCCACTGGGAACTGTGCATTGTGGACGCCAGCCCGGCGAAGGAGGAGAACGGGCACCGCAGGACCGCCCTCACCCAGACGATACGGGAATACAGCAGGAAAGATCCCCGCATCCGCTGCAGGATCCTGAAAAAGAACGGCGGGATCGCGCAGAATCTGAACGCGGCCATCGCCATGGCGAAGGGGGAGTTTGTGAGTTTTCTGGATCACGACGACCTGCTGGAGCCGGACGCGCTGTATGAACTGGCCCGGCTGATCCGCGAGGATGCGTCCACGGATATGGTCTACACGGATGAGGACAAGGTGGACCGAAAGGGCAAACACTTTTCCCTGCCGAATATGAAGCCGGATTTTAACCTGGACCTTCTGCGGTCCAACAATTATATCTGCCATTTTCTGGCGGTGCGCACGGCGCTGGCCCGTGAAGCGGGCGGGTTCCGCCCGGAATTTGACGGAGCCCAGGATTACGATTTTATTTTCCGCTGCGCGGAGAAAGCGCGGAAGATCGCCCACGTGCACCGGGTACTCTACCATTGGCGCACCCACGAGCTGTCCACATCTGACAATCCGGACAGCAAGGAATACGCGTTTCTCGCGGGAAAGCGGGCAGTGGAGGCTCACCTTGCCCGGGTGCAGGTGGACGCGGAGGTTCTGGAGACGCCGGATCCCGGCTATTTCCGGGTAAAATACGCGCTGCAGGGGGAACCCCTGGTCTCGGTCATCATCCCAAACAAGGATGAAAAAGAGACGCTGCGGACCTGTCTTTCCAGCATATGGGAGAAGACGGAATACGAAAACTACGAGATCCTGGTGGTGGAAAACAACAGCACCACTCAGGAGATCTTCGATTATTATCAAGAGATAGACGGCAGGAACCACGTGCGCGTGCTCCGCTGGGAGGGGGAGTTCAATTACTCCGCCATCAACAATTTCGCGGCGCGACAGGCAAAGGGCGAATACCTTCTGCTGTTAAACAATGATGTGCAGGTCATCACAAAGGGCTGGATGAAAGAGATGCTCTCCCACTGCCAGCGAAAAGAAGTGGCCATGGTGGGCGCGAAGCTCTACTACCCGGACGACACGGTGCAGTCGGCGGGCACGGTGATCGGGATGCTGGGCCTGGCCGGGCACGCTTTTTCCAATATGCCGCGGCAGCAGTCCGGCTATATGCACCGGGCGTCCATCCAGATGGATGTGAGCGGCACGACGGCCGCCTGCGCCATGATCAAGCGAAAAGTGTATGAGCAGGTGGGCGGACTGGAAGAAAAGCTGAAGGTGGCGTTTAACGATGTGGACCTGGGGCTGAAGATCGTGTCCGCCGGCTACCTGATCGTGTACGACCCCTACGCGGAGCTTTACCATTACGAGTCGAAATCGCGGGGCAGCGCGGACGGCTTAAGCGAGCGGCACCTGCGGGAGGTGGAGTTCGCGCAGAAAAAGTGGGCGGATTTCCTGGAAAAGGGGGATCCGTGCTACAACCGCAACCTGTCTTTGCGCAAACAGGACTATTCCCTGCGGATATAGGAGAACACAATGGCGGATGTATCTGTAATAATTCCCAATTATAATGGGAAACAATATATAGGAGAGTGCCTGGAAAGCCTGCGGGCCCAGTGCCAGGGGCGGCCGGTCATCGTGGTGGACAACGGCTCAGAGGACGGCAGCCGGGAGATCATCCAGAGGGACTACCCGTGGGTCACGCTCATCTGCCTGGATAAAAACTACGGGTTCTGCAGGGCGGTGAACGAGGGCATCCGCGCGGCCGACACCGAGTATGTGATCCTGCTGAACAACGATGTGCGCGCGGCGGACGGGTTTGTGGAGGAACTGCTGCGGGCGGCGCGAAAGGACAGAAAGATCTTTTCCTGCCAGGCGCAGATGCGGCAGATGGACAGGCCGGACCGCATAGACAACGCGGGAGATTTTTACTGCGCCCTGGGCTGGGCGGTCAGCAGGGGAAAAGATGAACCGTGGGAAAAATATAACCGGGGCGGCCCCATATTCTCCGCCTGTGCCGGGGCGGCCATCTACCGCCGGGCGGTGTTCCGGCAGATCGGCTTCTTTGACGAGGCGCACTTTGCCTACCTGGAGGATGTGGATATGGGCTACCGCGCAAAGATCCTGGGCTACCGGAACCTCTATGTGCCGGGGGCTGTGGTGTGGCACAAGGGGAGCGCGTCCACGGGGGCGAGGCACAACCGCTTCAAGGTGGTGTGCGCCGCGCGCAACAATCTGTACCTGATCTATAAGAATATGCCGTTGTGGCAGATCCTGATCAATCTGCCGCTGCTGGCTGTGGGCCTGCTGATCAAGCTGCTGTTCTTTGTGGCAAAGGGCATGGGCGGCTCCTACCTGAAGGGGCTGTGGCAGGGCCTGCTCCTGTGCAGAAAAGGGGAAAAAGCGGCGTTTCTCGCGGAAAATTTTGACAACTGCTGGAAAATCCAGCTGGAATTATGGAAAAATCTGAGGAAAATCCTTCCTGTCGGCAGGTAAATTGTTATATTTTTCAATTCCGCGGTTGCTTTTTTGAAAAACGAAGTGTATGATGGAACAAGGTATAGATGAACGAGGAGTGAAACAGATTGATTAAAGATAACCAAAAGTATTTTAATCGACTGCATGTTCTGATCGATGCCTGTATTATTGCTGGTTCCTATGTCCTTTCCTGGTTTATCAATATAAGACTTCTTGCCGCGCCGGATGCAGGGGTATATCCGGCTTCCGTATATATGCTGGTGCTGCTCCCACTCATACCGGGAGTGCTCGTTTTGTATGCCGCGTTCGGGCTGTACACCCCGAAAAGGGTGCAGGGCAGGCGGCTGGAGTACGGAAATGTGATCAGGGCCAACACGCTGGGGATCCTGATCTTTATGGCCATCATACTGACCCTGAAGATTACGGACTTTTCGCGCGGCGTGATCTATATGTTCTTTGCGCTCAATGTGGTGCTGGACATCGCGGCGAGGATCGTCATACGCGGGATGCTGCGGGACATGCGCAGGCGCGGGATGAACTTAAAGCACATTCTTCTGGTGGGATACGGCAACGCCGCCATGGAGTTTATCGACCGCATCCGGGAAAATCCCCAGTGGGGGTACCATATCTTGGGCATACTGGATGACAACACCGAGCGCTCCACCTCCTACGAGGGCGTGCGGGTGATTGGCAGAACGGACGAGCTGATGCAGATCCTCTCCGTCAACGCGCTGGACGAGATCGCCATCACGCTGGGGCTGAGCGAATATTACAAGCTGGAGCGCATTGTGGCGCAGTGCGAAAAATCCGGCGTTCACACGAAGTTTATTCCGGACTATGGGAACATCATTCCCACAAAGCCGTATACCGAAGACTTGATGGGACTCCCGGTGATCAATATCCGGTATGTCCCGCTCTCCAATACCTTCAATATGATCGTAAAGCGGTGCATGGATATCGTGGGTTCCGTGATCTGCCTGATCCTGTTCTCGCCGGTGATGCTGCTGACGGCGCTGATGATCCGTCTCACATCTCCGGGGCCGCTGATCTTCAAGCAGGAGCGGGTGGGGCTGCACAACCAGCCATTCACCATGTATAAGTTCCGCTCCATGGAGATCCAGAAGGAAAAAGCGGAGAAAAACGGGTGGACCACCCGGAACGATCCCAGGGTGACGGGGATCGGAAAATTCATACGAAAGACAAGCATCGATGAACTGCCGCAGCTGGTGAACGTGCTGCGGGGCGAGATGAGTCTTGTGGGGCCCCGACCGGAGCGCCCGCAGTATGTGGAGAAATTTCGGGAGGACATTCCCCGGTACATGGTGAAACACCAGGTGCGGCCGGGCATGACGGGCTGGGCGCAGGTGAACGGGTACCGCGGAGATACCTCCATACGCAAGCGCATAGAGTACGATCTGTATTATATCGAGAACTGGACGGTAGGGCTGGATATCAAGATCCTGTGCCTTACGGTACTGAAAGGGTTTGTGAATAAGAACGCATATTGATGATGAACGGAAAAACAGCTGATTTTAGATAAAGGGAGAAAAGGGGAAAACTATGGCACAGAACAGAGAATCGCGTAGAAGCAGAAGATCCGGCGGGGAAAACCGTCAGGGGTACGATAACTACCGGGGGACTGCGCAGAACGGGTACGACCAGCAGAATCCATACGGGCAGAACGGATACGACCAGCAGAACCCGTACGGACAGAACGGGTACGGCCCGCAGGATCCGTATGGGCAGAACGGGTATGGCCCGCAGGATCCGTATGGGCAGAACGGGTACGGCCCGCAGGATCCATACGGGCAGGGCGGATACGACCAGCAGGATGAATTTTACCGGCAGCAGAGCTTTTATCAGCAGCAGTATTACCAGATGAACCGCCACAACGCGGAGCGGGAGATCGCGGCTGCACGGAAGAAAAAGAAGCGCAGAAGGAGAAAGATCATTCTGTTTATCGTGGAGATCCTGGTACTGATCCTGCTTGCAGGCGCCCTTTATGTGGCGGCGCAGGTCTCCAAGATTTCCCGCATCCAGACGATCGATGTGGAGCAGGAGAGCGAGATCGTGCAGCAGATCCAGGCACAGCTGGATGATGTGGTGGAGGAGAGACTGAAGGGCTACTGGAATATCGCCCTGTACGGCGTGGACTCCCGCTACGGCAGCACCAGCGGCCAGGGGGACGCCATCCTGATCGCCAGCATCAACAAAGACACCAACGAGGTGAAGCTGGTTTCCGTGTACCGCGACACCTACCTGCAGGACACGGACGGCTCCTATCAGAAAGCCACGGATATCTACGGCATGGGCGGACCCAGCCGCTCCATCAATATGCTGAACAAGAACTTTGACCTGGACATCACGAACTATGTCACCATCAATATGAATGTGCTGGCGGAAGTGGTAAACAGCATCGGCGGCGTAGAGATCGATGTGCAGTCTATGGACGAGGCCACCTGGATCAACAACTACCAGAATGAGACGTCCGAGATCACGGGGCTGCAGATCATCCCGGTGACCGGGCCGGGCCTGCAGACATTGAACGGCCTTCAGGCCACATCTTACTGCCGCATCCGCGCCATCGGAAACGATTACGAGAGAACCGAGCGGCAGCGGAAGGTACTGATGCAGATCCTGCAGAAGTTCCAGTCCAACCCCACACTGCTTTTGCAGGTGGTGGACGACCTTCTGGCAAACGTGGAGACGAACCTCACAAAATCGGAGATCTTAAGTCTGGCCACGGGCATCACATCCTACAAACTGGTGGACACCGCGGGCTTCCCGTTTGAGCAGACGCCTCTGGAGATCCATTACTCCATCGTGGCGCCCATCAACCTGGCGCAGAATGTGTCGGAGCTTCACCAGTTCCTGTTCGGTGCGCAGGACTACACGCCTTCTGCCGTTGTGCAGGAGATCAGCAATGATATTTCTTATCTTACCGGGGTATGATCTGGAGTGCTATGGATAAAAAAACAGTAGATGTCATTATACCGACATACCGGCCCGATGAGCGGTTCGAGAGATTGATCGGCAGGCTGAAGCAGCAGACGCACAGGCCTGCCGCCATACGGATCATCAATACGGATGCGTCCGCGTGGGATCTCTCGCCCGCCCTGGCGGCGGAATTTGAGCGGGGGCGGACAGACTGTGGCATAGCACTTTTTGTTTGCCATATTTCCAAAGAAGAATTTGACCACGGCGGCACAAGAAACCGTGCGGCGGCAGCGTCCCCCGCGGATGTGCTGCTTTTTATGACGCAGGACGCGGTCCCGGCGGACACGCACCTGATCGGGAATCTCCTGGAGTTCCTGGGGCAGGAGAAAGACGGCGCCCAGGTGGCGGCGGCCTACGCCAGACAGCTGCCGGGCGAGGACTGCGGCTTTATCGAGCGCTACACCAGAGGCTTCAATTACGGGGGCGCCGGCATGGTGAAATCCGCGGAGGATCTGCCGCGCCTGGGGATCAAAACCTATTTCTGTTCGAATGTCTGCGCCGCGTACCTGCATGAGATCTATGACCGCATGGGCGGGTTTGAGGCGCCGGCTATTTTTAATGAGGACATGATCTTTGCGGCCCGCCTGATCAACAGCGGCTACCGCATCGCCTACGCCGCCGAGGCGCGCGTGGTGCACTCCCACAATTACAGCGGTGTACAGCAGTTCCGGCGCAATTTTGACCTGGCGGTGTCTCAGGCGGATCACCCGGAGATTTTCGCGGATGTGCGGTCCGAGAACGAGGGGATGCGGCTGGTAAAAGACACGGCGCGCTATCTGATCCGGAGCGGACGGGGGCTGTACCTGTTCCCGCTGGTGTGGCAGAGCGCGTGCAAATATGCGGGGTACTGCCTTGGGAAACGGTACCGGCGCCTGCCGATGGGGCTGGTAAAGAAGTGCTCCATGAACAAAGACTACTGGAAATAAATTTTTTTCAGAAAACAAATTTTCTTAAAAGTGTAGACACAGATTGAACACAAATGCCTGATAAGATAAGTGCAACATAAAAGATTAGGAGGCGGTTTTTATGAAAAACCAGAAACGTATTGGAACTTGTATAGCGGTGTTTGCTGCAGTCAGTGTTCTTGGAGCGACCGTATATGGGATCGGAAATATAGACGAGAAACCACAGATCGCGGACAGGATCACGCTGGAGGGACCGGAGACGATGAACGAGAGCGTTTCCTTAAGCGCGGCGGAAGTGGGAGATCAGATCGAGGAGATCCCGGTGCAGGAGGAAGCCAGCATGGACGATGGGCTTCCCAATGTGGCGAAGGTGGCGGAAGATGTGATGCCGGCCATCGTGGCCATCACCAATAAGACCGTGGAGGAGATCAGCTTTATGGGACGGAGCTGGCAGCAGGAAGCCACAGGAGCGGGCTCCGGCATCATCGTGGCGAAGACGGACGATGAGCTGCTGATCGCCACCAACAACCATGTGGTGGAAAACGCGGACGAGCTGACGGTGTGCTTCAGCGTGGACGCGGAGGACGATGACGACCTGCTGGCCCCGGCGCTGATCAAGGGCACGGACGTGTCCACAGACCTGGCGGTCATCGCGGTGAAGCTGGAAGATATCGATGAAGATGTGGCCGGAAAGATCGGCATTGTGCAGCTGGGTGATTCCGACAGTCTGAAACTGGGACAGTGGGTAGTGGCCATCGGCAACGCCCTGGGCCTTGGCCAGTCGGTGACATCGGGTGTGGTGAGCGCTCTGAACTGCGAGCGTATGGTAGAGACGTCGAACGGGAATGTGACTTTCCATCTGATCATGACGGATGCCGCCATCAACTTCGGCAACAGCGGCGGAGCCCTGCTGGATATGAACGGGCGTCTGGTGGGCATCAACTCCGGCAGAACAGTGGCCAACGAGGCGGAGAACATGGGCTATGCCATCCCCATCAACAGCGCGAAGCCCATCATAGAGGAACTGATGAACCAGACCACCAGAGCGAAAGTGGCAGAAGAAAAAGCGGGCGCCCTGGGCGTGAGCGTGCGCAATGTCTCCGCGGAGGCACAGGAGCTCTATCATGTGCCGGCCGGTGCGCAGATCTATGAATTTTACAGTGACAGTGCGGCAAAGAAAGCCGGACTTGAAGAAAACGATATTATTACCAAGCTGGACGACACCAAGATCACTTCCCGGGATCAGCTGATCGACCGCGTGCTTTGCTACGAGGCGGGCGAGAAGGTAACGGTGACAGTGGTTCGCTTTGAGGAAAACGGATACGTGGAGAAAGAGTTTGAAGTGACTCTGGGCAAGCGCTCAGACCTGGAGAACAGCATAAACAGCGGTTACAGCTCCTATGACAGCGATGATGGCACCTCGGACGACAACGGTTACGATGGCTATGACAGCTACGACGGTTACGGGAGCGGCCAGGGCGGACTGAGTATCCGCGACCTGTTCGGAGGATTCGATTTCTAAAAAACGACGGCAAAGGAAACCGGTCAAAAGAGAAACGGCAAAACGGGAGCTGCTGCGGCAGCTCCTTTTTGCGTACCGCTGGTTTTGGCGTTTGGTGCAATTCTTTGGTTCCCGCTAAAAATTTCTGAAAAAATATCAGGATGCAAAAAAAATGGTTGCAATATGCGCGCTTATGTGATAGTCTGTTTAAGATAGGCGTATTTTGCGTAATTTTGTGAATTGCGTTAGAAGGGGAGGATTTTGTGTCAGAAGAAAAGGAATCTTTATCGGAAGATGTAAAAAAAGATGACGATTATGAAAAAGTCTGCAGCATCTGCCACCGGCCGGAGAGCAAGACCGGGAAAATGATCGAGCTGATGGATCACATCACCGTCTGCCCGGATTGTCTTCAGAAATCGTTTCACACCATGACCAGCATGGACGCGGAAAGCCTGAAGAAACTGATGGAGCTCTCGAAGCAATTCCCCAATATGCAGATGATCCAGCTGCGGGATCTGCCTCCCGAGGTTCCGATGCGCCAGCGCGTGAAAAAGAAAAAGCCGGAGAAGGAGCCGCAGAAAAAATTTGACATCCGTTCCATCCCGGCTCCCCATAAGATAAAGGCCAGCCTGGATGATTACGTGATCGGGCAGGAGTACGCAAAGAAAGTGATCTCGGTGGGGGTGTACAACCACTATAAGAGAGTGGCGACGGACACCATGGACGAGATTGAGATCGAAAAATCCAATATGCTGATGATCGGTCCCACCGGCTGCGGAAAAACATATCTTGTGAAAACCCTCGCCAAACTGCTGGATGTGCCGCTGGCCATCGCGGACGCCACATCCCTGACAGAGGCGGGATACATCGGGGACGATATTGAAAGCGTAGTGTCCAAGCTCCTTGCCGCCGCGGGCAACGATGTGGAGAAGGCGGAGCGCGGCATCATTTTTATAGATGAGATAGACAAACTGGCAAAGAAAAGAAACGCGAACCAGAGAGATGTGAGCGGAGAATCCGTCCAGCAGGGAATGTTGAAATTACTGGAGGGCAGCGAAGTGGAAGTCCCGGTCGGGGCGAACAGCAAAAATGCCATGGTTCCACTGGAGACGGTAAATACGCGAAACATCCTGTTCATCTGCGGAGGAGCGTTTCCGGGACTGGAGGATATCATCAAAGAGCGGCTGAACAAGCAGGCATCCATTGGTTTCCGTTCAGACCTGAAGGACAAATATGACAGCGACCCGGACATTTTGGCGCATGTAACCGTGGAGGACATCCGAAAATTTGGGATGATCCCGGAGTTCATCGGGCGACTGCCGATCATATTTACCCTGCAGGGCCTCACCAAAGAAATGCTGGTGAAGATTCTGAAGGAACCGAAAAATGCGATCCTGAAACAGTATCAGAAGCTGCTGGCTCTGGATGAGGTACAGCTGGAGTTCGAGGAATCGGCGCTGGAGGCCATCGCGTCCAGGGCGCTGGAGAAAAAGACGGGTGCGCGGGCATTACGGGCGATCATTGAAGAAATAATGCTTGATATCATGTATGAAATTCCCAAAGATGAGAATATTGGTAAAGTAACCATTACCAGGGAATATATTGAGCATACAGGCGGCCCGCAGATTACCCTGAGAGGAGATTTGGTAGTTTATGGATGAATTGCACGAACAGTTTACGAAGGTATTGGAAGGTTTACTTGCAAGTGCTAAGGCAAAAAAGAACATGCTCACTTACAAAGAAGTGCAGGACGCGTTCGGCAGTATGCAGATTTCCGAGGAAAAAATGGACTACGTCTATGAGTACCTGGAAAAAAACAACATAGACGTCATGCACGATGAGGTGGGGGAAGACCCGGGCGAGCTGCTGCTGGAAAACGATGACTTTCCCCTGGACGATGCGGAAGTGGAGATCATCGATGACACCGATGTGCTGGAGGGCGTCAGCACAGAGGATCCCGTGCGCATGTATCTGAAAGAGATCGGAAACGTGCCGCTGCTCAACATGAAAGAGGAAGTGGAGCTGGCAAAGCGCGTGGAGGAGGGCGATGAGGCCGCAAAGAAGCAGCTGATCGAGGCGAACCTCCGTCTGGTGGTGAGCATCGCCAAAAAATATGTGGGCCGCGGCATGCCATTCCTGGATCTGATCCAGGAGGGCAACATGGGGCTGATGAAGGCGGTGGACAAGTTCGACTACAACAAGGGTTTCAAGTTCAGCACCTACGCCACATGGTGGATACGCCAGGCCATCACCAGGGGCATTGCGGACACGGGCAGAACGATCCGCGTGCCGGTGCACATGGTAGAGACGATCAATAAAACTTTGAGAATGACGCGCACGCTCCTGCAGGAGCTTGGGCGGGAACCCACCCCGGAGGAGGTGGCGGAGCGGCTGAACGTTCCGGTATCCCGGGTGCGCGAAGTGCTGAAGATCTCCCGGGATCCGGTGTCTCTGGACACCCCCATCGGCGAGGAGGATGACAGCCATCTGGGCGATTTCATCGAGGACGACTCGGCACTCTCGCCGGCGGATTCCGCTGCGTTTTCCATGCTCCGGGAGGAGCTGGGCACGGCGCTGGAGTCCCTCACGGACAGGGAGCGCCAGGTGGTTCAGCTGCGGTTCGGACTGATCGATGGCAGAGCCCGCACGCTGGAGGAAGTGGGAAAAGAGTTTAACGTAACGCGTGAGCGCATCCGTCAGATTGAGGCGAAGGCGCTGCGCAAGCTGCGCCATCCCTCCAGAAGCAAACGGCTGAAAGATTTCCTGATCTGAGAAAGGCGTAAGGGCGCTTGAGACCCGGCGCAGAAACCACGAAGGAGGGCCGACAGAGTATGAGCGAATGGAACGAACTGTTTATAAAGGCACTGAACGAATTGCTTGCAGGTGCAAAAGAAAACAAGAACACACTCACGGCCAGAGAAGTGAAGGATGCGTTTGGCGATATGCAGATCCCCGAAGAAAAGATGGACTATGTCTATGAGTATCTGGAAAAGAACGGCATAGACATTCTGCGGGATGACGCGGATAGAAATCCGGACAGTCTGCTGACAAAAAGCAGCGCATCTGTTCCGGAAGATGAGGACGAAAATGGCCCGGAGGATTCCGTGCTAAACGATGGCCCGGAGAATTCCGGGCTAAACGATGGCACGGACGATATCCTGAGACTGTATCTGAGAGAGATCGGCAATGTGCCAAGGCTCACCCGCGAGGAGGAGGCGGAGCTGGCAAAGCGCGTGGAGGAGGGCGACGAGGCGGCGAAGAAGCGGCTGATCGAGGCGAACCTCCGGCTGGTAGTGAGCATCGCCAAAAAATACGTGGGCCGCGGTGTGCCGCTGCCGGATCTGATCCAGGAGGGGAACCTGGGGCTGATGAAGGCGGTGGAAAAATATGACCGCAACCATGAGAAGGGAGCCAGTTTGGGCACCTACGCCACATGGTGGATACACCAGGCCATCACCAGAGGGATCGCGAATACGGGCAGTACGATCCGTGTGCCGGTACATATGGTAGAAGACCTCAATAAAATCCAGAGAATGACGCGCACGTTCCTGCAGGAACTGGGTAGGGAACCCACCCCGGAGGAACTGGCAGAGCGGCTGAATATGCCGGTATCCCATGTGCGCGATGCGCTGAAGATCTCCCATCCGGTATCTTTAGACACTACCATCGGCGATGAGGAAGACAGCCATCTGGGGGATTTCATTGAGGACGACTCGGCGCTCTCACCGGCAGATACCGTGGCTGCGGCCATCTCGCTGGAAGAACTGCAGGATCTGCTGAGATCGGCAATGGAGTATCTTACGGATGGGGAGCGTCAGGTGATCCAACTGCGGTTCGGGCTTCTGGACGGCGGCAGGATCCGCACGGTGGAGGAAGTGAGCAGGGAACTCAATATGACGGAGAAGCGCGTCCGGGAGATGGAGGCCAAGGCACTGTGCAGGCTGAACGTCCCCGTTGAGAGTGACCGTCTGAAAGAGTTTCTGGACTGACGCTTTGTGCCGTTTATAGAAGTGTTTGTGTATAACAAAACTCGTCCGTTTCATATACTGTAAAAAGATTTTCGGGAGATACAGATATGAGACAGAACGGAAAAATGGAAGCGCTGCTGGAGCGGCACCGCGGTGTGTGGCTTATGCTTCTCTGTGTGCTTCTGGCTGCGGCAGGCAGCGCGCGATTTGGCGGCAGGACTGCGCAGACCAGCAGCCGGGCGGGGGAGCGCGAGCTGCCCATCTATTGTGTGGACACACAAAAGCCGCAGGTGGCGCTGTCTTTTGATGCGGCGTGGGGAAATGAAGATACGCAGAAGATCCTGGACATTCTGGAAAAGCGCGGCGTGCACGTGACATTTTTTATGACGGGAGGCTGGGTTTCCTCCTACCCGGAAGATGTGAAAAAGATTTTTGCCGCCGGGCACGACCTGGGAAATCACAGCGAAAACCACAAAAATATGAGCCAGCTGTCCAAAGAGGACTGCACCCGCGAGCTGATGGAGGTACATCATAAAGTCAAAGAGCTGACGGGAACGGATATGTGTCTGTTCCGCCCGCCCTACGGCGATTATGACAATGAAGTGATACAGACAGCGCAGGAGTGCGGCTACTACCCGATCCAGTGGTCCGTGGACAGCCTGGACTGGAAAAACTATGGCAGGCAGGAGATTCTGGACACGGTTTTGAAGCACAAAAACCTGGGCAACGGCGCGATCATACTGTGCCACAACGGCGCGGAATACACGGCGCAGGCGCTGGATGATCTGATCACGGGCCTGCAGGACATGGGGTACGAGATCGTTCCCATCTCCCAGCTGATCTACAAAGAAAACTATCACATGGACTACAGCGGAAAACAGATCGCGAATTAAGCGAAGGCTGCGCAGCATGGCGCGGCCGCTGTGAGCGAAACGCAGACATTGTGCGGCAGGAGCAGAGTGTGAATGGCGCGGCCGCTGTGAACGAAACGCAGACATTGTGCAGGCGTGCAGTATGACAGGGCGCGGCCGCTGTGAATGAATCACGAATATTGCATGAGTGAAATGCAGATTGCTGCGTATATAGGAGGAGACAGATGGAGCAGTACACAGATCTGACAGAGATACCGAAAACTTCAGAGGAAATTTATGACGGCGTGATCCTGCACGTATATAAGGATACGGTGACGCTTCCCAACGGAAAGCCGGCCACAAGAGAAGTGATCCGCCATGTGGGCGCGGTGGGCGTCCTGCCCGTCACGGAGGACGGCAGAGTGATCATAGAGCGGCAGTTCCGCTATCCCATCGCCCAGGTGATCACAGAGATTCCCGCCGGGAAGCTGGATCAGAAAACGGAGGACCGGCTTTCTGCGGCAAAGAGAGAGCTGCGGGAAGAAACCGGGATCACGGCGGAGGAATGGATTGATATGGGGGTATATTATCCGGCGCCGGCCTACTCGGATGAAAAGATCACACTGTATCTCGCAAAAGGGCTGCACTACGGAAAACAGGATCTGGATGAAGATGAGTTCCTGAACACAGAGGCGGTGCCGCTGGCGGAGCTTGTGCGCGCGGTGATGGACGGGGAGATCACGGACGGCAAGACGCAGGTGGCGATCTTAAAAGCGGCGCGGCTGCTGCAAAATATATGACATTGAAAGGAGCGTGCGCCCATTAAATTCTCGCTTCGCGAGAAGGGCG
>CANRKY010000010.1 GCA_947631355.1 uncultured Marvinbryantia sp. | reverse complement strand
GCCAGGAGACCGGGACACTGTTTGACAGCGTAAAAATAAAGGATAGCGCGGGAGCGGACATACCGCCTTTTCGCATCCTGGTATACGCGGAGGCGGTGGCATGTAAAAATCTGAGTATGAACGAAGCATGGGAGGAAACGGTATGATTATGAGGAAAAGAAGAACAGGAATCATTGTGGCGGCTGCAGCCGCGGCCGCGGTTTTTGCGGTGGGCGTAAGGCAGACACTGGCCTATCTCACCAGCAGAGAATCGGTGGTCAACACCTTTACGGTGGGGGATCTGGACATCGGCTTTAAGGAGCCGGAGTGGGATCCCTCAGAGGGGGACGGGGAGAATGTATATCCCGGGTACAGTGTGTACAAAAATCCAACGGTGAAAAATGTGACATCCCCGAAAAACGGGGAGGAGCCGTGTTATGCGCGCATCCGCGTGACTCTTGCCGACAGTGCGGGGGAGCCCATCGCGGACAGCGGCCGCACGGCGCTGATCAAAAAAATGATCCGGTTTGACGACACGTACAGCGGCACTTACGAGGAGAAGGGCAGCGGAAAAAATATCGTGCAGGGGGCGATCCCCGGATATTCCATCCAGCAGATGGAGCGGCTGCCGATGATCAACCCGCTGTTTTCCATCGACAGCGGCAGGACAACGGATCACGAGATCGTGTGCAATTATATGGGTTCCGACCACTCTGGCATCCTGAATATAGGGGAGCAGGCCACACTGTTTACCACGCTGGCGGTGCCCGTTGAGTGGGGAAATGATGAGATGAAGCTGCTGGGAGATTTTCAGATCCTTGTGAAAGCGGAGGCCATACAGGCAAAGGGATTTGCCTCGCAGAGCGCGGCGTTTGAGGCCTTGGACCGGGAGATGGAAGCGAAAGGGTGAGGCGCATGAGAAAAGGGAAAAAAGCGGTTCTTGCTCTGCTTGCCATGACACTTTGCTTTTCTCTTGCGGGGATGGTGTACGGATCCTGGATGGCGGGCGTTTCCACGGAAAACCTGCTCACCATGGATTCCTACAAAGCCAGCATTGTGGAGGATTACGATCCCCCGCAGCACGTGGATCCTTCCGGAGAAGTCACAAAGCGGGTGAACGTGCGAAATGATGGGACCGTGCCGATCCTGGTGCGCGTGGCGGTGACAAAAATGTTCGGCACGCGCTCGGACAACGGGGAATTTACGGAGGATCCCTCGCTGGACACCGATGTCATAGAACTCCATTTTCACGACAAATTCTGGGAAAAGGGGGCGGACGGGTGGTTCTATTACCGCGACATCCTGCGGGCGAAGGAGACGACAAAGGAACCGCTGATGGAATCGTACACCCTGTCGCAGTATGCGGGAAACGAATATAAGGGAAAAGAGGCGCAGATCCTGATCACCATGGAAAGTATTCAGGCGGAGGGCGGCGCATCGTCCCTCTGGAAAACCGCGCCGAAAGAGACCAGGCGCGTGGAGGCAGAGGTGCCGCAGGCGCAGGACACAGGCGTGATCTTTCTGGGACGGGAAAGAGGATTTTCTTTTGCCATGGACGGAACGGATCTGTTCTCCGCTTTTAAGAATCTGTCGCCGGGATGCGCGCGCCTGCAGAGGATTACCGTGCGCAACGAGTCGGCGGAAGATGTGGAGATCTTTTTACACGCGGAAAAGGCGGAGCAGGTTTCCATGACGGCGGAACAGCGGGAACTGGTCAGACAGCTCCTGGAAAAATATGCGGTGATCGAGGTGACGGAGGAAGGCCGCGTGATCTATCAGGGGCCGGTGAGCAATGAAAACAGCATGCGGACCGATATCAGCCTGGGGCAGTTTTCGGCCGGGAGCGGCAAAGAGCTGGATGTAAAATTATCGCTCTCCCCGCAGATGGACAACCGCTATCAGAAACTGACCGGAAAGGTGCAGTGGATCTTCTCCGCGCGCGGGGAGGACGGCACGGTGCTGCAGGCGACCGCGCCCCAGACGGGGGACATCTCGTACCCGGCCATGTGGGCGGCGATCTTCGCAGTCAGCGGGATCACGCTGTCGGCCGCGCTGCTGCTGGAGAGAAAAGACAGGAGGAGATCCGAAAATGAAAATGCTGAGGAGGATCCTTAACCTGGCGCTGGTTTTTTACCTGACGATCCTGGCCATGACCACCGTGCCGGCGCTTCTGGGGTTCCAGATCTATACCGTCATCAGCGGGAGCATGGCGCCTGCCCTGACGGCGGGAACGGTGGTGTATGTGCTGCCCAAAAACTGTGACGCCATACAGGAAGGAGATATCATCACGTTCCTGCACCGGGAGAGCGGGATATGCGTTACCCACAGAGTGCTGGAAAAGCACGGGGACAGGCGGACCTTTACCACAAAGGGAGACGCGAACGAGCTGCCGGACGGCGCGGAGACCGCATACGCGGACGTGGTGGGAAAAGTAACATTTGCGGTGCCTTATCTGGGGTATGCGGCTGTGGCGCTGGAGAGCCTGCCGGCGAAAATCCTGGCGGCGGGCGCGCTGCTGTGGCTGATCCTGATAAGGGCGATCTTGACGAATCTGATGGAAATTAAGCGGAGGGAGGCGGATATTATATGAAAATGGAAAAAGCGGCGGCCATGCTGCTGGGCTGTTCGGTGTTTGCCGCGTCTTCGGGGATCACAAGCGCGTATCTTATGGCGGATTCCCCGTCCTTTGCCAATGTGATCACAGCCGGTTCCGTGCAGGTACAGCTCACGGAGCCGGCGTGGGATCCGGAAAGAGCGCAGGGACTGAACCCGGGGGACACTGTGCTGAAAAATCCTGTGGTCACCAACACAGGGAAAAGCGACGCATGGATCTTTCTCAGGCTGACCGTGCCGGTAAAGCATATCCGTACAGTGGATAAAGAGGGCAGAAAGAAAAAGGAGGCCGCCGATACGGAGTTGTTTTCCTTTGCCGCGGACGAGAGCTGGGAACTGATCGAACGCACCGGGGAGGACGGCGCGGCAGTCTATGTGTTTGGCTATAAAGAGCTGGTGAGCCCGGGGGATTCCACAAGGCCGCTGTTTGAAAAGGTGAGCCTGGCGGATTATCTGGAAGGCGAGCTGGCGGAGAAGGAACTGCACATCCAGATCCGCGCGGAGGCCATACAGGATCACGTGTGTCCGCCAGGCGCCGGACTTACAGAGATTTACAGCGTGCTTACGCAGCAGTGACAGGGGGAAAGAATATGATACGTGAGAAAAAGAGCAGGAAAGGCAGATGGCCTGCGCTGGCCGCAGCGCTGTGCGCGCTGGTTCTTCTGGGCATACCGGCGTGCGCTGCTTTTGCCGCGGAGAATGGCGTGCAGGCCGGCCAGATCATGCAGCAGGAAGTGGGTGTGCAGATCGGCCAGGCAGCGCAGCCGGATGCAGGCACGGCAGAAGACATGGCAGAGCAGCCAGACACAGGCATAGTTAGCAACCAGGTAGCGCAGCCGGACACAGGAACAACAGGCGGTACGGCAGGGCAGCCGGCAGTGGATGGCCAGACAGGGCAGTTTGACACAAACGCAGCGGGCGGTCAGGCAGTGCAGCCGGACACAGGAACAACAGGAGGTACGGCAGTGCAGCCGGCAGCGGGTGGCCAGACAGAACAGTCTGACACAAGCGCAGCGGGCGCTCAGGCAGAGCAGCTGGACACAGGAACAACAGGCGGCACGGCAGGGCAACCGGCAGAGAATGGCCAGACAGAGCAGTTTGACACAAGCGCGGCGGGCGGCCAGGCAGAGCAGCCAGATACAGGAACAACAGGCGGTACGGCAGGGCAACCGGCAGCAGGTGGGCAGACAGGGCAGTTTGACACAAGTGCGGCGGGCGGCCAGGCAGTGCAGCCGGAAGGGGAGGCAGGCGCGGAACGCCTGGTGCTGGCGGATGCAAATGAAGATGCGGAAGTATTCATTTACGCGCCGATGGGCACTTCCTTTCCAAAAGACGCGGTGCTTCGCATTTTAAGCGTGGAGGATGTGATCGGCGTGAAAGAAGACAGGGAGAGACTCTGCGCGGAGCTTACCGACACACTGCGGTACGCCTGGAAAGATACACTGCAAAACTGCCTCTCCGAATCCGGAGCGTCGGAAGATCACGAGGCATCGATGGAAGAAATCGACACGCGCATCCGCGCCTTTTTTCCGCAGTATGTGCTGCTGACGGATCAAAATGGCAATGAGATCCCGCTGCCTGGCCGCGCGGAGATCCACTTCATTTTTCGGGACAGCACTTTTTACGAGGAACTGCTGGCCAGAGACGACAGGTATCTGGCGGCATGGCAGGGAAAGGGAAATGATTTTGAAGAAATAGAAGAAACAGAGATTTTATATGACGACACAGACCGCTTTGTGCAGTTCCGCTTTCAGACAGAAAAGCTGGGATGGTTCTCCGTGCTGCAGCTGGATACACAGCCGGGATCGCAGGACGCGGAAGATCTGGATACATCGGCGGACGAAGACACGATGGCAGATGAAGAAATGATAGAAGACGAAGACACGATAACGGATGAAGATGCGGCGGAAGACGGAGATGTGATGATGGATGAAGACGCGGTGGAAGGTGAAGACACGGCAGGGAACGAAGGCATCCTGGAAAACGAAGAAGTACCGGAAAACGGAGAAGTGTCGGGAAACGGAGAGGTGCCGGAAAACGGAGCAGTGCAGGAAAGTGAAGAAATGTCGGAGATCGAAGATATAACGGAAAGCGAAAGCGAGAGCGGGGAGGAGACAGAAGACACGGAATTTCCAGAAGACGAAGAAGCACTGGAAAACCAGCTGATGACAGTGGCGGTACTGCCGTCAGGCGGAACCAATGTAACTGCCTCTGGGAGCGGCTTCGTGAAAATGTCTCCGGATAAACTGGACGGCTCCTATCATTCGGTGCGCTGGTATTCTGGGATTTCCTCCAGCACACCATTCAACACGGCTGGAAATGCATTAATCGAGTTCGCGGGTGGAAACAAATATGTTTTCTATCCCAATAACAACAGTGCAAAAGGAAAATTTGGCATGATATGGCACAAAATCCTGTATGACAATGGGCAGTGGTACGATCTGAAAATGACAGTGGTGAATTATTCCGATTATACTTATGCGGGGACAGCCGGAACCAAAGTGACCTCCTACCCGCCGATCGTGTTTGGCACGAAAACGTGTGCGTGGGGGTTCAAGCCGGCGCTGGGAGAATATATCATTAAGATGGAATTTGTGAAAAACGGCGACAGCTCACAGACGCCGGTGAGGCTGAACACACGGTTTCAGTGGTGGGATATAGACAGCGACCAGCGATTCGGGCTGCGCACACAGGACGGGAGCATCAGCGCAAAATATTACCAGGCGGATGAGTCCGCGGTCTGCTACAAGACAGAGCCGGCAGCGATCGACCCGAACAATTCGTATTTATTTGTCACGGCCTCCGGAACCAGGGAAACTGGATCTACACTGGGAAATATTGGTTTTGCGCTGTCGGGCTGCAGCACCTATTATCTGGCCATCGGGTTCCGCAATCATTTAAAAGAAAGCGCGGACTACCGGTACAGTGAAAATACTGTAAAGAAATGGAACGACGCGCTCAAAGAGAAAAGATTGTATGGAGCGGTGGGAGAACTGATGCAGACCGATCTGGATATTCTCATTCCGCCGGACAATCATTACCCTCAGAAGTTCGTTTCCAATGACAGGTCATCGTTTGCGGCCTCCAACACGCTTCCGTCCACGACATCCGAATTTTATTACCGGATCCGGCAGTATGTGCCCTGGGAGACAGCGAAAAATTATTTTTCGTCTTTTTGTGTGACGGACGTTTTGCCGGCGGGGGTGGATTATGTGGGCAGCCCGTCTGTGGTGCGGATGGAGGATAATGCAGATATGACCGGGAAATTTACGGTAGCGGCAAATTCAGACACGGTAACGGTCACGCCCGTCGCGTCATTTTTGGAAAACAGCGGGTTCTATGGGTATACCTTTGAGATTACGTTTGCGGTGCGGATGGATCCAACAGAGATCACGGCCTCGTACAGCGGAAATTCCGCGTCCTGTCAGGTCTCCAACACGGCGTCCGTGCAGATAGCCTTTAAGAACGGGCAGGGAAATTATAACAATCCGTCCAACGCGGTGACCACCAACGCTTCCACCACCCGGAAAGAACAGCCGGCGCCGACCAAAGGCGTGGACGGAAATGAATCGCAGACGGTAAAGCAGCTGGGAAACCCGCAGGATGTCATTGTATTCAGCATTTTTCAGACAGTGCCGGAGAATGACGAGGCGTGGCGCCCGGTGCAGATGACAGTCACGGACACATTGGAAAACTGCCTGGAGTACTTGTCTACGCAGGTGTACGAAAAAGGAAGCGATGGGTACAGCGCGTCTTCCGGGTGGACGGCGGGTGCGTCCGGTCAGGTGGTCACGGTCACACGGCAGTTCAGCCCGAACAATAAAACGTACCGGTTCGACATTAACTGCAGGGTGCGGCCGGGATATGATATGAGCGCCTACGCGCGGACTGAGGGGAACCGGATCTGGTATGTGATCCCCAACACGGCGCAGGTCGAACTTTTGTGGGAGCACGGGAGCCCACAGTCGGTAAAAAATCCAACGAACGAAGCTCAGGTGCGGATGGACGCGGGGCCAGTATCCGTCCGGCTGGTTCTTGCAAAAGAGATCGATACGGCAGATATTGTGTGGGCGCACGGCAATCCCACGTTTTTGTTCCAGGTAAGCGGGGAGGACATCGATGGCAAAAAACACACCTATCATGAAATGGTAGAGTTTACGCCGGCAAATGTGGGAGACGGAAGCCGGACAACGCTCACCGCCCAGTTCGTGATGCCGGCGGGCTGGTACACGGCGGTGGAGGAGAAAACCATGCGCTACGCCCTGGACTCCATACATGATGTGAGAAACGGAAGCGTGGCAGGAAACACCGCGGTGTTCGACCTGAGCGCCGGGGGAGAAGCGTACGCTGCCTTCTATAACAGAAAGACCACGGATGCCGGGCTGACGCACAGCGCGGCGGCCATCAACACGATCGGAGAGTGAGCCCGCACAGGCGGAAAATGAAGCCATGGGGAGAAACAGCTGTGGCGGGCGAAAAAGCATCGGTGAGCAATATGGCACTGGCGAGCGATACGGCACCGGCGGGCGAGAAAGCGGCGGTGGGCGATACGGCACCGGCGGGCAAGACCACATTGGCGGACAAGTACATGTTGGCGGGTTTGAAAAAAACAGTTGCATCACAGGAAAAATTCGTGTAATATGGTGAAAGAACATATTGTTATGTGCAGACACCGATTACGAGGATGGAATCGCAATAGGTGTTTTTTTATAGAGGAGGAGCAGATTATGACGGAAGAAAAGCAAATGGATGCAGAAAACATGAAGGAGCGCATGGAAGTGCTTGAAATGGAGCTGATGAAAAGTCATCGGATCGACCCGAACCTGTACATTGAATATGATGTAAAGCGCGGCCTGCGCGATTCTGCGGGCAAAGGCGTGCTCACCGGGCTGACAGAGATCTCCGACGTGTGCGGTTACAAACTGGTCAACGGCCGCCAGATTCCGGCGGAGGGCAAGCTGTATTATCAGGGGATCAACGTGCACGATCTGGTGCGGGGGTTAAACGGCCGAAAATATGGCTTTGAGGAAACGGTATATCTGCTGATGTTCGGCAGACTCCCCAACCAGACGGAACTGAATATGTTTCTGGAGGTGATGTTTAATCTGCAGGAACTGAGCGGAAGATTCGTGCGCGACGTGGTAATGAAGGCGTCTAATGAAAATATTATGAACTCCATGCAGCGCTGCGTGCTGACGCTGTATACATATGACGATAATCCGGAGGATATCTCCCCGGCGAATGTTCTGCGCCAGTGCCTGGAGCTGATCTGCAAACTTCCGCTGATCTCAGTATACTCCTATCACGCGTACCGCCATTTCCGGAAAGACGAAACACTGTTTATCCGCAATCCCCAGAAGGGCCTCTCGCTCGCCGAGAATATTCTGGTGATGCTGCGCCCGGATGGGAAATATACGGAGCTGGAGGCAAAGGTGCTGGACATTGCGCTGATCCTTCATGCGGAGCACGGCGGCGGAAATAATTCCACTTTCACCACGCATGTGGTCACATCCTCCGGGACGGACACGTATTCCTCCATCGCGGCCTCCATTGGTTCCCTGAAAGGGCCGCGCCACGGCGGCGCGAACCTGAAGGTGCAGAATATGTTTGCGGATATCAAGGAGCATATTCAGGACTGGACAGACGAGGAGGAGGTAAAGGCGTACCTCCAGAAGATCCTGAATAAAGAGGCGTTTGACAGAACGGGCCTGATCTATGGCATGGGCCACGCGGTCTATACCCTGTCGGATCCCCGCGAAGTGATCTTAAAGAGTTTTGCGAAAAAACTTGCGGAAGAAAAGGGGATGCTGGAAGAATTTGCGCTCTATGAACTGGTGGAGCGGCTGGCGGGAGAACAGATCATGGTACAGCGCCAGATATTTAAAAATGTCTGCGCGAACGTGGATTTCTACAGCGGGTTTGTATATTCCATGCTGGGGATCCCGGAAGAACTGTTCACACCCATTTTTGCCATCGCGCGTATGCCCGGATGGTGTGCGCACCGTCTGGAAGAGCTGATCAATGCCAGCAAGATCATTCGCCCTGCCTATAAATATGTGGGGACACATACGGAGTTTCAGCCCATGGAAGAGCGCTGACAGATTTGGGAACAAATAAGAAACGAAAAAGAAATCAAAAAGAAATCAAAAAGAAATCAAAAAGAAGACCCACCCGATGGATTAATTCGATCGAGTGGGTCTTCAGGAATTTGATACTTCCATTGGACTTTACCTTCGCTTTCTTAAATTTTCTGGAAAGATTTTTCCGTGTTCGTTTTTGAAAAGGTGAACTTCCTTTACTGAATTTTTGGAAAGGTCAGCGGCCTTTTTGACGGTGTTACTTTCTTATTTCGGTGGTCCGTCCTCCTTGTTTTTTCTCTCTATCTCTTTGATGATTTAATACTACCAGATAAAAACAAAAATGTCAAGCAGAAATTTGAAAAAAATCATAAAAAAATAATTTCGCCAGAATATGCGTCGAACTTGAATATATTTATCAGAAAATTTTGAAAATAGACACCATTCCTACAGGAAAGAGTAGAGGCAGTATGCCGCGTAGATCACCAGCAGCGCCAGGCCCTGCAGACGGTAGCCGCGCTTCTTGATGAAGAGAGGAACAGTGAGCACCAGCATAACCGCCATGGATATGGGAACATCCAGGAAGGTGGTCTGACGTTCCACGGCAAAGCCGGAGATCGTGGCGGGAATCCCCATCACCAGCAGCAGATTCAGAAGATTGGCGCCCAGGATATTCCCCAGCCCCAGGCTGGCATAGCCCTTGATGATCGATGTGATGGTGGTCACAAGTTCCGGCAGAGAAGTGCCCAGCGCTATAAAGGTGACGGCGATCACCCGCTCAGGCACGCCGGCGGCCTGGGCCAGAAGGATGCCGTTATCCACCAGAAGCCTTGCGCCCACAAACAGCGCGGCGGCAAACACGATCATAAGCACCAGAGCGGTCGCGGCGGATGTGTTTTCCTCCTGCGGCGCGTCCTCCTTGGAGTTTCCGGACAGCAGCCGCACATATCCTGCGCTGTAAACGAGAAAGCCCAGCAGCAGGAGAATGCCCGCATAGCGGGGAATACTCCCGGTCGCCCACTGTACGATGAAAAGAAAAATACTGAAAAGGAAAAATAAACTCACGTTCCAGTTAAAAGATTTCTTGTCAATCCCGTTGGCCGGACGGAAAAACTGACTGATACCGGCGATCAGGGCAGTGTTGCAGATAATGGAGCCATAAGCGTTTCCGGCACAGATGGCAGCGGAGCCGCCAAACGCGGCGGTGGTGGAAACCAGCACCTCCGGCAGCGTGGTGCCGATGCTCACAATAGTGGCTCCGATCATAATCTCAGACATACCAAATTTTCTGGCCACGATCACGGCGTTGTCCACGAATTTGTCGCCGCCCACGCAGATGATCACTAACCCAAGAATAAAAAGGAAAACGGTACTAAGCATGGGATGCCCTCCTGTAAAACCCGGCGAATAGCCGGATGATATATTTCCAATAAAAGGAAAAATCCAATGACATCATTTTAAAATACATCGTGCCTGCCGTCAAGGAAATATAACCAAATCATACAACAATACCTGCATAATTTTCAGGAAAAAATCGGACGGTTTCTGAAAATAGGCAGAAGAAAGATGGACATACATCGAACAGGTATGATAATATATTCTGTGTATTGAGCCTTATATGGCAGCCTTATATGGCAGCGCCCGCCGATGCCTTCCCAGGCAGTCCGGCGCAGAGGGCCACAGGTTCAGACACAGAACGGAGATTTAAAAGAGAGGAGAGGTTACATTGAAAATTGCATTGATCAACGAAAACAGTCAGGCGGCGAAAAATGCCCTGATCTGCGAGACCCTGAAAAAAGTGGTGGAGCCCATGGGGCATGAGGTGGTAAATTTTGGCATGTATTCCGCGGAGGACGAACATTCGCTTACCTATGTGCAGAATGGCATCTTGGCGGCAGTGCTGCTGAACTCCAAAGCCGTGGACTATGTGGTGACGGGATGCGGCACGGGTGAGGGCGCCATGCTGGCGTGCAACGCGTTTCCGGGAGTGCTCTGCGGGCATATCGTGGACCCTTCGGATGCGTATATGTTTGCGCAGATCAACGATGGCAATGCCATCGCGCTTCCCTTTGCCAAAGGCTTTGGCTGGGGCGCGGAACTGAACCTTCAGTATATTTTTGAGAAACTGTTTTCCGGGGAGAGCGGGCAGGGTTATCCCAAAGAGCGTGCCGTGCCGGAGCAGCGCAACAAAAAGATTTTGGACGGCGTAAAAGAGATCACCCACAGAAAACTGACGGATATTCTGCCGCAGCTCGACCGCGAACTGGTAAAAGGCGCGCTCTCAGGGGAGCATTTTGCGGAGTATTTCTTCGCGAACTGCAAGGATGACGCGATCGCAGAATGTGTAAAGAAGATATTGGGATAGATCGTGCGGACAAAGAGTATTGTATGAGCTGCTTTATATGAAGACGCTGAATCAGGAGAAGGGCTATGAACGATAATATTCCGGGAAGGGTCGTAAAAGAGATCTCTGAATTTTCACGGAAATGCGGAGTGCAAAAAGTTGTGTTGTTCGGTTCCCGCGCGCGGGGAACACATACGGAGAGAAGCGATGTGGATATCGCCGTGTGCGGGGGAGATTTTGACACTTTTTATTGGAATATAAAAGAAAACATACACTCGCTCCTGATGTTTGATGTAGTTGATCTGGACAAGGGCGTTTCGGATGAACTGAAAAAGGAAATTGAGAGAGATGGAATTACAATCTATGAAAAAGCTTGATAATTTTGCTAACTGCCTGAACGTGCTGAAAAAAGCGGACTTTGAATCTGCAAACAATGACGAGATATACAGGACGGGAGTGCTCGGCCAATTTAACCTGACGTTTGAACTTGCCTGGAAAGCGCTGCAGGAAGTTTTAATGGAGTACGGCGTCCGGGAAGCACAGACGGGTTCGCCCAGAGAGATCCTGCAGCTTGGATATAAGGTTGGTTTTGTAGAGGATTCCGCGGTTTGGCTTACGATGCTAAAAAAGCGCAACACTTCGATTTATATTTACAATGAAGAGGAAGCAGATGAAATGCTTCTGCTCATCCGCGACAGCTTTATACCTGCGTTTTTTGCCTTAGAAGAAACTTTGAGAAAAAAGCTCAGAGAGGCCGGATACGAGGAGACGACGGAAGCTTAAAAATGTGGAGAGCACGATGAGGAACCCTGCCAGGGGCAATGATAAACCCTGTCAGGGCCAGCGGAATCTATGGGGATTACGGGAGACTTTGCCGCGCGGGCATTACAAAAAGAGATTGACAAATATATCGCACCTCGATATAATATATATCGAGGTGCGATATATTATGGAAGAACGTATTCGGCGCATATATGTCCCGATGACGGAAACCGGATTCTATATTCTGTTCTGCCTGCAGACCCCGCAGCACGGGTACGGCATCAGCCGGCAGGTGAGCGCTATGACGGGGAACGCGGTCACTATCGGCCCGGGGACGATGTACGGGACACTCGCGAAAATGGAGAAGGATGGGCTGATCGCGGTCCACTCGGAAGAAGAAAAGCGGAAGCTTTATCAGATCACAGAGCTCGGACGGGAGATCCTGCGCCTGGAGATCACGCGGATCGAGCGTCTGTACCGAAACAGCAGGGGGGAATCTATCGATGAGTAGTATGAAAATACGGTTTTTTACGATCGCGGATTATGAGGAAGAAGAAATCTGGCTGCGCGAACAACACAGAAACGGTCTGCGGCTTGTAAATACGATCATTCCCTGTTTTTATTTTTTTGAGAAGTGTACGCCGGAGGATGTGGTTTACCGGCTGGACTATAAAAACAATATGCAAAACGGCGATTATATGCAGATGGCGCAGGATTTTGGCTGGGAGTATTTTCATTCCTGCATGGGCTGGCTGTATTTTCGCAAGCCTGTGTCCGAAATGGGATCTGGCCGGGAGGAGGAAATTTTTTCAGACGGCGCTTCCAAAGTAGAAATGATCCGGCACATCGTCAGAACGCGCATGCTGCCGATCCTCATTGTGTTTTTATGCTGTGTCCTGCCGAACGCCTGGCATTTTCTGGAAGGGAATCCGATGTTTTCGGGAAAATTTGAATTTGTTCTTGGCATGTTCTATTATGTCATGCTGGTGCTTTATCTGTACCTGATCATACGCTGCGGGCGCAAGCTGAAGAAACTGCAAAAGAGGTATGAGGGAGAAATGCCGTATCGCAACTAAAAGCGGGGGGAGCCATCGCGCTGCGCGTATGAAACATCGCTTTAGAAAAATTGCTTCTTAAAAATGCTCCGGCAGGAGAGTTCTGCCGGAGCGTTTTATATTTCTGATATTAGCAGCCTGGCGGGTGAGACGGTCGTTCGCCCGCAGCCGCGGAAATAGTATGAATCAGGGAATTTACAGGTCAAACCCGAAATAGCGCACCGCGTTGTTGTAGCAGATGCCCTTCACGATCTTTTCCAGCGCTTTTTCATCGTCCGGATATTCGCCGTTTTCCACCCAGCCGCCGATCAGCTCGCAGAGGATGCGGCGGAAGTATTCGTGGCGCGTGTAGGAAAGAAAGCTTCTGGAGTCTGTGAGCATCCCCACAAAATTGCTGAGCATCCCCAGGTTTGCCAGGGAGATCATCTGCTCGGTCATGCCGGTCTTGTGATCGTTGAACCACCAGGCGCTGCCCTGCTGGATCTTGCCCACTGCGGAGGAATCCTGGAAGCAGCCGATCACCGTGCCGATCACCGCATTGTCGCAGGGATTTAAGGAGTACAGGATGGTCTTCGGCAGTTCGTCCGTGGAGACAAGCGCGTTCAGGAAATCAGCCAGCTGCTGCGCGGGCGCATAGTTGCTGATGCAGTCAAACCCGGTATCCGGCCCCAGCTTCTCGAACATCAGCCCGTTGTTGTCGCGCTTGCAGCCGTAGTGGAGCTGCATCACCCAGTTCCGGCTGTGATATTCTCTGCCGAGGAACAGCATAAACGCCGTCTTATATTTTGCAACTTCTTCCGCGGTCAGAGTGCCGCCCGCCATTGCCTTTGCAAAGATGGACGATACTTCTTCTTCCGACGCGGGCACGTAGATCACATAATCCAGGCCGTGGTCGGACACGCTGCAGCCCCGCTCGTCAAAGTAGGCCATGCGCTTTTTGATCGCCTCTTTCAGATCGGCGAAGGTTTTGATCGCAACGCCGCTGGCGGCGCTCAGGCTTTCCATATACGGCAGGAACGTGGCCTTTTCAATATTGGTGGCCTTGTCCGGGCGCCAGGCGGGGAGCACCTGTACATCAAACGTGTCGTCCGCTTTTAATTTCTCGTGCCATTCCAGCGTATCCACCGGGTCGTCCGTGGTGCAGATCAGGGTGACGCCGGAGCGCTTGATCAGGCCGCGCACGCTCATATCCGGCTGCGCCAGTTTTTCATTGCACAGGTTCCACACCTCCTCGGCCGTCTCGCCGTTCAGGTGGCCGGTGTAGCCGAAATATCTCTGCAGCTCCAGATGAGACCAGTGATACAGCGGGTTGCCGATCAGCTTTTCTAGCGTCTCCGCCCATTTCTGGAATTTTTCACGGTCGGGCGCATCGCCGGTTATGTAATATTCGTCCACGCCGTTGGAGCGCATCTGCCGCCATTTATAGTGGTCGCCGCCCAGCCACACTTCCGTGATATTCTTGAATTGCCGGTTCTGCGCGATCTCCTGCGGGTTGATGTGGCAGTGATAGTCCAGGATCGGCATGGATTCCGCATAGTTGTGGAACAACTTTTTTGCGGTCTCGGTGGATAAAAGAAAATCCTTGTCCATAAATGGTTTCATAAAAAATATCCTCCTTTTTTGGAATAGATTGCCGGACAGCGTGATCTTCGGCCTGACCGGCTTCCTTTGCAGCGAAAGGATCTGTTAAAGAATATTATAAGGAAAATCGCGAAGAATAGCAATGATAATTCTGGAATATTCCCAGAATTATTTCCAGAATATTCCCAAAATAATCTTGACCTTTTCCGGGGCGGAGGCTATGATGGGTGTAAGCACTTACGGAAGGGGCTTCTGCAGCGGACACAACGGTGCCGGCGGCGCCTTTGAAGTATGGGCGGGTGTTTGTAAATACGACGCAGGAGAGGGGTAATACAATGTCAAGTAATCTGGAGAAGTATCGCTTTGACGGGAGCAAAAAACTGAATTTAGCAAAGCTCCCCACAAACAGCAAACAGGACGATGTGGACAAGGAAAAGATCCTTGCCCGCACACAGAAAAACCAGGAGAAGATTTTTGCTCTGCAGGACAAGCTTTATGCGGACGGAAAGGAAGGACTGCTGATCGTTCTGCAGGCCAGAGACGCGGCCGGAAAAGACAGCACCATCCGCCATGTCATGGGCGGCGTAAATCCGCAGGGCGTGCAGGTGTACAGCTACAAGCAGCCATCCAAGGAGGAACTGTCGCACGATTTTCTGTGGCGCTGCAATCTGAATCTGCCCCGCAGGGGGATGATCGCTATTTTCAACCGGTCCTACTATGAGGACGTTTTGGTGGTGCGGGTGCACAAGCTGTACAAGACCTACAATATGGCGCAAAGATGCCTGAAAGGGAAAGAGTTTATCAAAAAACGCTACGAACACATCCGCAATTACGAGGAGTACCTGTATGACAACAGCTACCGCATCTTAAAGATCTTCCTGAATGTGTCGGAAGAAAAGCAAAAGGAGCGCTTCCTGGAGCGCATTGATCTGCCGGAGAAGAACTGGAAATTTTCTGGCAGCGATATGTCGGAGCGGGAACTATGGGCGGATTACAACAAGGCATACGAAGATGCGGTAAACGCAACGGCCACGGAGGCATGCCCCTGGTACGTGATCCCCGCCGATCAGAAGTGGTACAGCCGCTATCTGGTGTCAGAGGCCATTTTGGATGTGCTGGAATCCATTGATCCGAAATACCCGAAGATCTCCGAGGAGGAAGCCGCTAAATTCCCGCAGTACAAGGCGGAACTGCTGGGAGAGAAAAAAGAACAAAAATAGGGCGCTGAAAAAACTGCCATTGCAAAAACGAAAAACGGGGAAATCAAAAGGCAGGAAACAAAAAGCCAGAAAATAAAAAAACAAAAAAGCGAGAGAACAAACAGCAGGGACAGGAAAGGCGAAAGCCAATCCTGTCCCTGTTTTTTAATATTCTGCATTTTGCTAAAATTACGATCTGCGGTGCTTTATCGCAAAATGCCTTTTCATGTTTTCCTTCCCATTTACTGTGCTGTGGAACAAACAGCCGGATACCATGCAGCCATGAAAAAGCATACCCCCGGCGGTCGGCGGACAGACGTCTGCTGTATAGTAGATATAGAAAATGGCAAAGGAGGCAGTGCAATGAGCGAGAAGAAAAAATACGATAAAAAGGACAGGACGCTGCACAGGATCTGCGCGGCAATGCTGGTGGGATGCATTTTGATGCGGGGTTGTACCCTGTTTCTCTTTCGGGAGAAAAACAGATCCGGAGTCAAAGAAACGGTGCAGATGGACGCACTGATCCCCTCAGCGCTTGAGGCATCCCTGACAAGCGCAGCGCCCGGGACTTCCCAGGCAGGAGCGGATCTTTACGCGGATATGGACATTGAGTCGATTGAGGCCATGCGGGAGAGCAGACAGAGCGCGCCGCGTTACCTGGACGCCGGGGATGTGTATTCCAAAAACAGCGGCATGAGCACGGAAACGTCTTTGACGGATCTTCTTACAGATAACCAGGGAAATACCTACCTTCAGGACAGAATGATCTGCAGCCGCTCGTATGACGAAGAAGGCGTGATCGAGTATGATCTGGGCTGCGCGTATCGGATGCTCACCGGCACGGTTTATGTGCCCGACGCCTCAAAAAGTGTAGATATAAACAGCATGCTTGTGTGCGCGCCCTATGTCCGCATTTACGGGGACGACTGCCTGCTCTATGAACTCGATTCCCTGTCCGGAAAGGACAGGCCGGTGGATTTTTGTCTGGATGTCTCCGGCGTGGAATACCTTTCGGTGCATCTGTACGGCGGCTGGTACGATTCCGACCGTATGCTTGCGAGCGCGATACCGATCAACTGTGTGGCGGATCTGCAGGTGACAAAATAAAAGACAGAGGGAGGAAAAAAGGATGGAAAACGATATGATCAGAAAACTGACAGAGAAAATTCAGGAGGCATATTTTCTTTCCCGCAAGAACGCGGAGGCGAAAGCGGAGCAGATCCTGCGGGAGTGCCCGGAACAGTTTTTGCTGAATGTCCTGGAGTGGGCGGACAGCGAGCCGCTTACGGATATCCGGGCGGGCAAGTACTCCATAGCGGCGATCATGGCGATCCGCGGCGACAGCGATTTCCTCGGCGCGCTGGATGCGATCACGGAATATCTGCAGGGGGATGCTGACCGGGCGGAACTTAGGATTTGGCGGGCACGGAGGTGATCCGGTATGAATGGCTACGGAAATCACCCCACACAGTACGGGAACCTGAGCAATGATGCGTTATATGCCATGTTTCGCGAGTCCACGTACAGCAGGCTCAGCGAGAGCGAAAAGCTGGATCTTCTCCAGGAGACGGTGAACCGGGACGCGATGGAGCGCGGCGAACTGGGCAGCCCGCTGGTACAGGCGGGTTCGCTCCCGGGCAACGTGTACGGCAAGGAGGGCAACGGCGTGATCACCGTGAATCAGGATGTGCTGATGAACGGCATACAGACTGTGCAGGTCAACGGCGAGACGTTTCAGAACACGGTGGCCGACTACAATGTCCAGGCGCTGAACACGGTGCTTCACGAAAATGCCCATGCCTTTCAGGATCAGATGAACAGCGGCACGGTGCCTGCCAACGAGCACGCCGCGGAGTATCAGGCAAATGATTTTCACATAACCGCGGTCTCATACAACGGCAATTATCAGCTTGGCAGCCAGTACCTCACCGGCGAGACGCCCGGCGGATACTACTTTTATTATTTTCAGCCGACGGAGCGCGATGCGCACAAAGAGGCCGAGGTTAAGACAAGCGCCATATTAAACGGCATTTCTTCCAGGTACGGCACCGAGCGATCTTTTCAGGCGTATGCGAAATCGCTGGCGGCCAACGGATACCAGGCGACCGAACAGGAGGCCGTGCGGATGTCCGGGAACCCCAATTTTGTGAAAGATCTCAGCCAGACGCTGCAGAACCAGTTTTACGGCACAAACGTGCCGGTGAACCCGGATACCGAACAGGCGGTAAAAGCAGAAATGATCGCCACCTGCCAGGCGCGCCTGCAGCAGGCGAACCATCTGAATACAAAGGCGCAGGCGGAGACAACAATGGACGCAAGGCCAGTCACACTGGAGGCATATAATCAGTCACTATCCAATACAAATGCCGCGGCAATGCAGAACAACACAGGCACACAGCCCGGCACGGGGACGGAAAACGGCATGGGAGCGTACAGCGCCAGCCATGGCATGGGAGCGTACAGCGCTAGCCAGGGTATCGGAGCAGACAGCGCGGATGGCATGGAAACAGGCGGAGCGTACAGCACCAATCAGGGTATTGGAGCAGACAGCGCAGACGGCATGGAAACAGGCGGAGCGTACAGCGCCAGCCAGGGTATCGGGACAGACAGCGCAGACTATGGTATCGGAGACGGCGGCGCCAGCGACCCGTCCATGGATAACGACACAGACGGACTGGACGGCGGCGAGGACGCGGGGGACGGAATGGATCTGTAAGCGGTCAGATCGGCGAAAAGAGGTGAAAGCAATGGCATTTGATTACGGAGAAGACGATAGAAAAACCATGCCCCGGCCGGGCATGTTCCAGGCGGTTCGCACAGGTGCGCCTGATACAGGCGTTGGTTGCGGGAAAGCGATCCGCACAGGCTTTAGCCATGCGGGCGAAGCTTCTGCGGGCGCGCCCAACGGCGGCATCTACACGCGCACCTTGTTCGGACAGAACATCCGCGAGAATCCCGTGCCCGTCCACACGGCAAAGGACGCTTTTGTGACGTTTCAGGATCCCAGAACAGGCAGGCGCATCGGCCTCAGCCGGGAACTGCTGGCTTATGGATTGCTGACATTGGGCGCGCCGGGCAGCGGGAAAACAAACCTGCTGTACATGATCCTGAAATGGCTTCTTGCCACCCAGCAGGAGAACGAGATTCTGGTCATTTTCGACACAAAGGGAGATTACCTGCAGGAGTTTGGCGACAGGATCCCACCGGAAGAACGGGTGGTGATCGGCGTGGGGGAGATGTACCGGGAGATCAGCGCGTACCACAATATTTTTGCGGAGATCATGCCGCGGGCAAACAATGGAACGCTGGTCTACACGCCGGACTCCGATGCGGACGCCATGGAGATTTCCGCGCAGATCTTCCAGGGCATGGAGAGCGAGACACAGCCCGTGTTCCCGGCCATGGCGCAGCAGATTTTCAGCGCGGTGCTGATCTACTTTATGCGCACATATTGGCGCACAGACCAGAGCAGGCTGAACAATCAGGAACTGATCGCGTTTCTGTCTGAAAAAACAAACGAGGAACTGAAGGCAATTTTCAGCCTGGACTATATGAAAAGCGAGCGCAGGTGTGTGGATTATATCGCGAACAAAAGTAACCAGACCCAGGGCGTAAATTCGTATCTTGGAACCGTGGTGAAGCAGATCTTCACAGGCCCGTTTGCGCAGAGCTGCCCGGGGAGAGAGTTTTCCATGCAGGAAATCGTGACCTCCCCCCGCAGAAAGGTGCTTTTTATAGAGTATGATTTAAAGAGAGGGCAGACCTTATCCCCCATGTACGGGATGCTGATAGACCGCGCGCTGGCGAACGCCCTGGGCGGGCGCATGGCGGCGCGGAACCGCGTGTATATTGTGCTGGATGAGATGCTGCTGCTCCCAAAACTCAGCCATCTGCAAAATGCGCTGAATTTTGGGCGTTCACAGGGAGTGCGGCTGCTCTGCGGCCTGCAGAACACGCCGGGAGTCGCGAACCTGTATGGTGGGGAGGACGGGGCAAAGGCGATCCTCGCATCCTTCCAGAATATCATTAGCTTTTCCATCAGCGACCACGAGACGCGCCGGTTTCTGATCGACCGCATGGGCGCCAACTACCAGAACATCTCGTTTTCCGCTTTGCAGGAAAACCTAAATATCCAGCGGGAGGGGCACACGGTGGAGGAGTGGGATCTTCTGGAGATGAGGCCGGGAGGAGGCGATGCGCTGGTCAGCCTGAAAGGGGAGCGGCCGTTTTTCTTCACAATGCCAAAATACAAGTGAGAAGGAGGAGATGCTATGCTGACAGGGAATCGAAGCAGGATCCAGTACGAATGTAACCGGCAGAACGGCAAGCGCAGGGTAGACAACGCCCGGATCACGCACGAGCGCTTTTTTCAGGAAGTCTGCGGGGATCTGCTGATCACCGGCACCGGAGCAGACAGCCTGACGCTGGTCACAGATCTGCTCAGCCAGTATGCGGACAAGAGGGATCTGCCCACGGTGGTCTTTTCTGCCCACCGCCGTCTGTTTGAGGCGCTGCGCGAGCAGAGCAGGGCGGGGACGATGGAAAATGTCATGCTCTCCTGGCCCGGCGACCGCAACTACCATCCCTTTTACGGCATGTCGCAGCAGCAGTTCCTGCGCTTTGTAAGTATGACAGCGGAAGAAATGGGATGCACGGGGCTGGATCAGCTCCTGCTGTACACCACCGCCATTTTAAGTGTGGTGACGGCTTCCTACCCGCTGTCCCTGCCCGCGGTAACCAGGCTGCTGCAGCACGATGACGATTTTATCTCGCAGCGCGCGCTCCGCATGAGGCTCTCCGAGGCGACCGCGGATATTATAAGGGCGAATCACCAGGCCGGCATCCTGCTGCGGATCATGTGCGCAAAGCTGGAGGATCTGTTTGCGGAGACTTACACAAAGGATTCCGACACCAGGTACAACCTGCAGAGCGGGGCAATGGGGGATCTTCCGCTGATGGCTTTTTACACCGCGGCTGCCGACCAGCGGATGCTGAACCGCTATCTGAAAGAGGAACTGTACACCACACTCAAGCGGGTGCACAAGATCCGCATCGTGTGCGATGACATCACCTTTACCGGGGAGGACGATGAGCTGCTGGCCGCTCTCTTTGACATGAAGCGCAGGGGAGAGGCGGAGCTGGTGCTGATCTCCACGAACGTCAAAGAAAATGTCTTTGGCAGAACACTCAATTTTTCCAATGTGGTTTTTTATCAGCACAGGGACGCGTCCGTCACGGAAGAACTCTCCAAAGACTTCTGGGGCACCTATGCGTATGCTTACCCCACGGCGATCGCCGGGAAAGCGCCCGCAAGATTTGGGCTCACGCTGAGAACAGACCTTCATTGGAGAGCGGAGACAGACCGGCAGTGCCTGCGCGTGCAGGCGAGCGACCTCTACGAGCGGCATGGGAACATCTTCCGGGCAGAGGAGCGCGTGGCCGTTCAGCTGGCGGGCGACAGCAATGTGTACCTCGTTCCGGCCAATGTTTTTCTTTCGCCCGCGCGGAACGAAAACGACAGCCTGAGCATGGAATTTCGCAATAATTCATTTTAAAGGAGGACAGACATGGGAAACTTTTTCAGAAACAACAGGAGGCTGACGCCCACTCCGTCGGCCGAACAGATCGCAACAGTTGTACTGAGCATCCTCTCGGTGATCGGAGCACTGTATGTGATCACGAATTTTGACGCTATTACCGCCCATATCGCCATTGTCGCAGCAGATTGCCTGACCAGCGGCTTCTTCCTTCTGGCGGCCATCCTTTTGGTGGTATATCTGGTGGCAAGGCTCCGGTGGGGTATCCGCAGGAGATTCTGGGGCTGGTAGGAGAGAAAAAATTCAGTATGAAAAGGAGGAAACAAAATGGGACTCTGGACGATCATCAGAAGATTTTTGGGCGCCTGGCTGACAGTTTTTCTGCTTCTGGTAGTGATATCCTGCGTGCGCTATAAGGATTACATCGCGGCCTCGTTCAGCAACAATACGTGGGCGCTGATCGATGCCGCCATACCCTGCGTTATTACCTTTGGGGTGATCATATACCTTATCCGAAGCGCATTCAAATGAAGTATATCCCTGGTCAGCAGATTGGGGACAACAGGCCGGCAGCCCATCCATCGCGAAAAAGGATTTGCCAGAAAGCGCAAAGCGGGTTATAATAAATCTGCAACTATCCACCGCTCTCCCAGGAAAAGGAGGAGACAACTTGAAAAAAGCGCGCTTTTTCGGACTGACAGTTTCTATTTTACTGGCTCTTTTGCTGACCGGCTGCGGGGAAAAGCAGGACGATTCTGTGACCATCACCGTTATGGGCAGGAACAGCGATCTGGCAAAAAGCTATATGACCAGCATTTTTCAGCAATACGAGGAGGCAACGGGCAATAAGATCAAGCCTGTTCCATTTGAGGACGCAAAATTCGAGGAAACTGCGGCGGAGAAGTTTGCCGAAGGGGATGTGCCGGATATTTTTATGCACTTCCATGATTCGGATCTGAGCCGCTTTGACGTGGAGGAGAATTTCCTTTACCTGAATGATCAGAAATGGGTGGATGAGCTGACGGACAGCACCCTCGCGTACTGCATGGACGAAAACGGAAATGTGATGGGCCTGCCGTACTGGGAGAATTCGGTGTCCGGCTGCTATTACAATAAAACAATACTGGACAGCATGGGTCTGAAACCGGCCGCTACGCAGGCGGAATTTGACGTCCTGTGCCAGGCGCTGGCCGATACCGGATATACGCCGATCTGCTGGCCCACCATCGGCTGCGCCTGGATGGTGCAGTTCGCTCTGGACCCGGTGCTGGCGGATAACCCGGAAGTGCTGGCAAAACTCAACCGCAATGAGATCACTTATGCACAGATACCGGAAGTCACAAAGATGGTGGAATGGATAGCGAACGCCGCCGACAAGGGCTGGCTGGGCGAGGAGAACGATTATCTGGACTGGAACATAGACAACATTGATCCGGTGATGAGCTCCGGCGAGGCCGTGATGACGTTTTTGTGGGACACCTGGTTTTACACGGATCTGTCGAAGGACGGCAAATACACGGTGGATGATTTTGCACTGATGCCGGTGTTTTTAAACACAGCCGCCAACGGTACATATGAAGGCGGAAACCTCAACATGATGATGGTCAATAAAAACGGGGAACATATTGACATATGCCTGGATTTCCTGTCATTCTGCGCGGAACCTCAAAATTACAATGTGGCGTTTGACGGCATATCCACCGTAAACTGCTTCAAAGGGCAGACTACGAACATACAGTCTCCTATGGTCACGAACGCTGCCGATTCCATCGCGGAAAATCTGCGGGCCTCCACCACGGCATCCAAAATGATCGGCTACAGCAGCGATGATGTGGCCGCCGCGTTGGACAGCCTGTTCCGAAAGAAGACAGATGTGGCGGGGTGTATACAAATGATGGACGAGTACCGGATAGAGCGTGCGCGCACACAGGGTGCAGAAGGGTTCTGAAATGTTGAGATGTACGAAATGGCTTCCACCTGATATCTGTGAGGCGAGAAATGGCTCTCGCCCGAATCATATCAGGCGGGAGCCCATTTTTTCATCTATGAATTTGTGGTGTTTTCCGCATCGCCGGGAATAAACTCCAGATGATCCAGCGCGTATTGCAGAGCCATGCACATCACTTCATTTCTGGAACGGTCGCTTCGCATTGCCAGTTTATCAAATTCTTCCTGCAGTTCTCTGTTTAGCCGTAAAGTCATTATGACCGTTTTATCCGTCTTCTTATCCGCTTTTTTCGGTCTCACAACAAATTTGTCTGCCATGGATGCACCTCCATAATACATTTCTGTATTTATTATAGTGTTCCCACATTGACATTGATATATCACAATTATATAATACATAATTGTAATACAATAACAGGAGACATATGAGGACATACTATCAAAAGCCTGACAGGCAAAAGAAAGGGTGGGTGTTTTGAAAGAAGAAATCATACAGGCGATGTACACACATTGGTGTGAGACAAAGGGAGACTTTGAACCGCGGGTGGAGGAGGCGCTGGAACATATCTGTGAGCGGATGGGCGCATCCAAAAAAGACGCGCTGTTTATTGAAACGGAACTGTCTAACGCGGTCACGGCCAGCGAAAAGGCCGCTTTTTATGATGGGGCGATGATGGCCGCAGAACTGCTGGCGAAATAGTCAGAAATAATAACTGTTTTCCGGCTTTTTTATAAATCGCGGCGATCAAACTGAGAATTTCCGAATCCCGCTTTTGATCGCCAAGCAGTTAAACTTTCTCATTCTCTTAACCTCCGCGCGTTTCCCTTAAACTATGGTATGTTTTAAGGGAAACGTAAATGCGCTGCGGAGAAATTCCCTTAATATTTTTCCAATTTAAGAGAAACTATTTTGAAATCTTAAAGACGATATATGCCGTTAACGGCAAATATTATAATAGTATTGCATGCTTTCTGTTGATTTTTTTGCCGATAATGTGATATACTATAAAACAAGGGAGGTGCGCAATGAACTATTTATCCGTCAAAGAAATCGCGGCGCTTTGGAAGATGTCCGAGCGCAGCGTTCGCAATTACTGCGCTCACGGCCGCGTCCCCGGCGCGTTTCTCACTGGCAAGACTTGGAACATCCCCGAGACCGCCGAAAAGCCCGAACGGAGCAACAAAAGAGCAAGGGCACGCACCTTGCTTTCGGTTCTGCAAGACGAAAGGAGCGGACAAATCCGCGGCGGAATCTATCATAAAGTCCAGATCGAGCTGACTTATAATTCCAACCATATGGAGGGCAGCCGCCTCACCCACGATCAGACCCGCTATATTTTTGAAACCGACACCATCGGCGTCACCGACGAGAGCATTCGCGTGGACGATATCATCGAAACGACCAATCATTTCCGCTGTATCGACGAGATTATCGACGGTGCAAAGCTGCGGCTGAGCGAGAAGTGGATCAAGCATCTGCACCTGCTGCTCAAAACCGGCACTGGCGACGCCAAAAAGGATTGGTTCGCCGTGGGCGGTTATAAAAAACTGCCTAACGAGGTCGGCGGCATGGAAACGACCCTGCCAGAGGACGTGCCCGCCGAGATGAAACGGCTGCTTGCCGACTACAACAGCAAGGAAACCGTCACGATTGACGATCTTCTCGAATTTCATGTGCGGTTTGAGCGTATCCACCCTTTCCAAGACGGAAACGGCCGCGTCGGGCGGCTGATTCTGTTCAAGGAGTGTCTGAAACACGACATCGTCCCCTTCATCATTGAGGATGATATCAAGCTGTTCTACTACCGCGGACTGAAAGAGTGGCCGCGCGAGAAGGGCTACCTCACCGACACCTGCCTTTCGGCGCAGGACAAGTTCAAGAAGTATTTGGAATATTTTAGAATACCGATGTTTTGAAATTTGTCTGGAAAAGCAGTTCGGCAGGAAGGACGGACTGAGAATCTACCGTGAGGTAAAGCAGATCATATGAGACAATCTGCTTATAATCTGACATCTGTCATATGCAGCCTTTCCTGCAACACGTGGGCAAAGCGCAGAGAACGAGTGATTGACGCAGCACCACAAAAATGATATATTAATCTGTGAAAGTGAGGTGTGTTTTATGGAACTTTCCATATTACAGAAAGATATGATCGCCGCTATGAAGGCAAAAGACAAACCGCGGAAGGACGCCATTTCATCGCTGGTGTCCGCAGTGAAAAAGGCGGGGATCGATGCGGGGTGCAGAGATGACATTCCGTCCGAGATGGTGGACAAAGTAATTTTAAAAGAGATGAAAACCGTAAAGGAGCAGATCGACACCTGCCCGGATGAGAGGGCAGAGCTGAAGGCGGAATACCAATTCCGCTATGATGTGATCGCGTCCTACGCGCCGCAGCTTATGTCCGCGGACGAGGTGAAGGCGGTTCTGCAGGAAAAATTTGCGGATCTGCTGGCCACAAAGAACAAGGGTATGATCATGAAAACCGTGATGGCGGAGCTGAAAGGCAAGGCGGACGGCAAGGTGATCAATCAGGTGGTCGCGGAATTGTGCAAGTAAAACACAATGCATAAGTGACAGATGCAGCAGTATAAGTGAAAGCAACACAAATAAAATGGAAAGACCGGGCAGATCAAAGGAGATCTGTGCGGTCTTTTCTGCGCTTATGATGTGGGAGAGCCGCGGCCACACAAGAGCCGCGGCAGTCAGGAAGGGAGGATTTGTATGAGAGTGTATACAGACGCGGACCGGGTGAGCACCGGCAACAAAGGGATCGATGATGTGATCGACATGCTGCGCATGGGCGATAACGTGGTGTGGCAGGTGGATGCCGTGTCCGATTACCGCCGCGTGGTGGCGCCGTACTTAAAGCAGGCAAAGGCCGATGGCCGGAAAATCTATTATATGCGGTTCGGCACTCACGAGCCGGTCATTGAGGACACCGAAGGAGTTACGGTACATAAAATACATGCGGAACTGGGCTTCGAGCATTTCGCCATGAAGGTGAACCACATCATCACGGAGCACGGCTATGACGCATTTTATATTTTTGACTGCCTCACGGATCTGGTCAAATACTGGTACTCCGACCTGATGATCGGCAACTTTTTCCGCGTCACCTGTCCTTACCTGTTTGAACTGAACACCATCGCGTATTTTGCCCTGATCCGGGATTCCCACACGGAACACACCATTTCGCGCATCCGGGAGACCACGCAGCTTTTGCTGGATCTCTACAACGTGGGCGGAAACTATTATCTGCACCCTTTGAAAGTGTGGCAGCGCATTTCCGACACCATGTTCCTGCCCCATCTGATCTTCGGCGAGACAGAAAAGACCATCACCTCCAGCTCCGAGGCGGCGGCGCTGTTTTCTCATTTCAGCCTGGACCGCAACCGCACGGACTACTGGGATGTGGTTTTCCAGGAGGCGTCCATGAAATTATCCGGTTCCGCGAAAGACCAGAAAGAGGCCAAAGAACTGCTTCTGCGCCTGATCGTGGGGGAGGACGAATCCATCGGGAGGCTCTGTCGGCAGTACATCACCCTGCGCGACCTGTTAAATATTAAATCGCGCGAACTGGGAACGGGGCGCATCGGCGGCAAGGCCGTGGGGATGTTCCTGGCCCGCAAAATATTAGAAAGCGATAAGGAGTACAATTTTTCCCGTATTCTGGAAGTGCACGATTCCTTTTATATGGGCGCGGATGTGTTCTACACTTACATTGTGCACAACGACTGCTGGCGCCTGCGCACCCTGCAGAAATCGAAGGAAGGGTACTATAAATACGCAAAGCCATTGAAAGAAAAACTCCTCACAGGCAGTTTTCCGGAATATCTGGTGGAAAAGTTTAAATCCATGCTGGAGCATTTCGGGCAGTCCCCCATCATTGTGCGCTCCAGTTCGCTGCAGGAAGACAATTTCGGCAATGCTTTTGCGGGAAAATACGACAGCGTGTTCTGTGTCAATCAGGGCACTCTGGAGGAGCGCTACGAGGCGTTTGAGAGTGCGGTGAAACAGGTGTACGCCAGCACCATGAACGATGACGCGCTGGATTACCGCATGAACCGCGGGCTGTGGGATAAGGACGAGCAGATGGCACTGCTTATCCAGCGCGTGTCCGGCGATTATTACGGCAGATACTTCTTCCCCCACATAGCGGGCGTGGGAAATTCTTCCAATCTGTATGTGTGGGATCCGTCCATCGATATGGACGCGGGTATGGTGCGCCTGGTGTTCGGGCTGGGCACCCGCGCGGTGGACCGCATCGAAGGGGATTATCCGCGCATCGTCTGTCTGGACGACCCGGCGCGGCCGCCTCTCATTTCTTACGGGGACGAAAAGAAATTCTCTCAGCATTATGTGGATCTTTTGGATACCGCCGCAAACGAGTGGACGCACAAAGATGTGGATGAGATCCTGGCCATGGACATCAAGGCCAACAAAAACCTCTTTTCCTCTCTGGACTTTGACACCATGCGCTGGCTGCAGGAGATGGGGCGCAAGACGCCGAATATTTATATTATGAACTTTAGCCGTCTCTTAAAATATACGGATTTTCCGGAAAACATGCGCCGTATTCTGAAACGGCTCTCCCAGGTGTATGATTACCCGGTGGATATTGAATTTGCGGCCAACTTCGACCAGGACGGAAACTACAAGATCAATCTGCTGCAGTGCCGCCCGCTGCAGACGCGCGGGCTGGGAAAGCCGGTGGAAATCCCGCATATGACAGACGAAGCAAAATGTTTCTTTTCCACACACGGAAACTTTATGGGCGGGAACATTCATATTCCGATACAATATGTGATACTGGTAAAGGCAAAGCCCTATCTTGCGCTGCCGGAGCAGGAGCGGTATGGGGTTGCGCGGGTGATCGGGAAACTGAACCAGGCGCTAAAAGATAAGAACGCGCTGCTGGCGGGCCCCGGCCGCTGGGGCACATCCACCACATCGCTGGGCGTGCCTGTGCACTTCACGGAATTGTGCCATATGAGCGCCATCTGCGAGGTATCTTATCAGGAAGGAAACCTGATGCCGGAGCTTTCTTACGGGAGCCATTTTTTCCAGGATCTGGTGGAATCCGGGGTGTTTTACGCCGCGGTCTTCGAGAAAGACCGGGACGTGTTCTACCGGGAAGCCTATGTGCTGGAAAAGCCAAACTGCATCCTGGATTTTGTGAAGACCAGCTACACAGACATCATTCATGTGGTGCGCACGGACGGACTGGAGCTTTACGCGGATACAGTCAGCCAGCGTCTAATTTGTATAGAAAACACTTGACCGGACAATGTTTGGAGATATACAATATTTGTAAAGAAAGATATTGAACAAGATGTTGCATAAGGAGACTTATGATTTTTGATACACACGCGCACTATGACGATGAGGCATTTGACGAAGACCGGGACGCTTTACTGAAAAGCCTCCCGCAGCATGGCGTTGGGAAAGTGGTAAATGTGGGGGCCAGCATGCGCGGGGCCCGCGCCACATATCAGCTGATGCAGAAATATGATTTTCTGTACGGCGCCATTGGCATCCACCCGGATGAGGTGGGTGAGCTGGACGACACAAAAATGGAAGAACTGCGCACCATGTTAAGTCACAAAAAGGCGGTGGCTGTGGGCGAGATCGGGCTGGATTACTACTGGGACAAGGAATCCCACGAACAGCAGAAAAAATGGTTCGCGGCGCAGATGGAACTGGCGCTTTCCATGGAACTCCCCATCAATGTGCACAGCCGGGACGCGGCGCAGGATACCTTTGACGCCATCCGCGCGCATCACGCGGGCAAGCCGGGCTTTTGCGGCGGTATTATCCACTGTTACTCCGGCTCGGTGGAGATGGCGCGGGAATATGTGAAACTGGGATATTCCATCGGCATCGGCGGTGTGGTGACGTTTAAAAACGCCCGTGTTTTGAAAGAAGTGGCAGCGGATATCCCGCTGGAGCGCATCGTGGTGGAAACGGACTGCCCTTATCTGGCGCCTGTGCCGCACAGGGGGAAGCGCAATTCTTCTCTGTATCTTCCATACGTAATCGAAGAAATCGCGCGGATCCGGGAAATTTCTCCGGAAGAAGTAGAAGATGCAACATATAAAAACGCTCTGCGCATCTACCGCATACCGGAGGAATGATGTGCGCAGCACCGGGACAGGAAGTGATGTGCGCGGTTCCGGGGCAGAAAGTGACATATACGTTACACAAGCAGGAAGTGATGCGCACGGTTCCGGAATAGAAAGTGACATATACGTTACACAGGCAGGAAGTGATGTGCGCAGTACCGGGACAGGAAGTGACATATACGGCACACAGGCAGGAAGTGATGTGCGCAATCCCAGAACAGAAAGTGTCACATAACGGAAATCAACAGGAAACAGGGGGAACCGCGTGGAAAAGTTATCGAACCCGCAGAAAACCATTGCGATCATACAAAAATATGAATTTGCGTTTCAGAAAAAATTCGGCCAGAATTTTCTGATAGACGAGCACGTACTTCGCAAGATCATTGCGGCATCGGAGATCACAGAAGATGACATGGTTCTGGAGATCGGGCCGGGTATCGGCACCATGACTCAGTATCTGGCGGAGGCAGCTGGTCGTGTGACGGCAGTGGAGATTGACAAAAAGCTGATTCCCATTTTGCGGGAAACTCTTGCCGCCTATGACAATGTGGAAATCTTGAATGAAGACATTCTCAAGGTGGATATTGCGCGGCTCACGGAGGAAAAGAACGGCGGGAAGCCCATCAAAGTGGTGGCGAATCTGCCTTATTATATTACAACACCCATCATTATGGGACTTCTGGAAAATCGGGTGCCGGTGAAAAGCATCACGGTGATGGTGCAAAAGGAGGTGGCCCTGCGGATGCAGGCGCAGCCGGGCAAAAAGGATTACGGGGCGCTTTCACTGGCGGTGCAGTATTACTGCGAGCCATACATCGCCGCAAATGTGCCGCCCAACTGTTTTATCCCGCGGCCGAAAGTGGGCAGCGCGGTCATACGTCTGACTGCGCATGAAAAACCGCCGGTTGCGGTGGCAGATGAAAAAATGATGTTCCGTGTGATCCGCGCGTCTTTCAATCAGCGCAGAAAGACGCTGGTAAACGGTTTGTATAATTCACCGGAACTGGATTTTTCGAAGGAAGAGATTCAAAATGCGCTGGAAAAACTGGGAGTGTCCGCCGGAGTGCGCGGCGAGATGCTCACCCTGGAACAGTTCGCACGCCTTACCGATTTTTTGATGGAGGGTAAGAAATGAAAGAGAGAACCTTTGGAAAGAAAAAGTGGAAGAAATGTCTGGGACTGATCTTTTTGTTTGTGTTGCTGCTGAGCCAGGGCGCGTATGCAAAAGTGCCGGGGCTGAGTGCGAAGATCACGAAAAATAATATATTGTCCGTGGCGGACGCATATGATAAAGAGGGGGCATACATCCTTCGAAGTTCCGTAAACAGCGGGGAAGACATCCTGCAGTGGTGGTTCGGGGAGGACTCCATTGTCTCCGGGATCGATACCGCTGTGCATGAGGAGTTTCACGCGTATTCATTCCGAAATGTTCCTTATGATGCGGAAAACATTTATCTGGGAAACGGAAAAAGCGCCCGGATAACGATCACAAATGTTTACCGGAGCAGACTGATGGGGGCTACCATTCCCAGGAATCTGCGCACAGTGCGCTGGTCCACCTATGTGGGAAATCCTTCCGCGAACATGGCTTCGGATATGGACGGCATCTACGGCCTTCTGAATGAATTTACGGCGTATTACTGGGGCATGCATACAGAGCTTGCCATGTTTTCTTACTTGAAAGATCAGAACGCTGGTCCGAGCGAATGGTGCCATTTTGCCATGATGTGTGCCAATGATCGGCTGGCTTATGCAGAATTTAAATATTATATGTTGAATTATCTCGCCTATGCCAAAAAGAATTATCCCGCGGTGTATCAGGGCATTATAAACAACAAAAACTTTGTGAGCACATACACAACAATCGAGGCAAATTATGCAAAACTGATCCAGAAATTTGAGCAGCGTCTGAAAGACATCAAGACCATCATGGAGGCGAAGGGCTATGAGGTGGTGTTGGATGACGGCAATATTATGATCTTAAAAAATGGTTCCGGCAGGGGAATGGGGCTTTTTCAGGATGAGTATAACAGTCTGATCAAAGAGATTGGGAAGTCCACTTATCAGAATCTTTTGAAGGGGACGGGAAAGACTGCGACGGCCAAAGCTCCCGCGGCTCCCGCAAAGACTTCTATCACTTCCATTAAAGCAAAGAGCACAGGCATCCAGATCAAATGGAAAGCCTCAAAAGGGGCCAGCGGCTACTATGTATACCGCAAAGCCAAGGGAGAAAGCGCCTATAAAAAGGTGAAGACCACCACAGGCACATCCTGGACAGACAAGACCGCAAAGAGCGCAAAGCTGTATTCCTATAAAATCGTGCCGTATGCGAAATCTTCGGCCGGAAAGATCACAAAAGCATCTGCGTCCGGGGCGAAATCCATGGCCTGGGTGAAGGCTTCATCGATTTCTGCTGTAAAACGGAACAGCAAGACGAAGATGTCCTTGAAATGGCAGCGCAGCGCAGGCGTGTCCGGATATCAGATCATGTATGCGCAGAACAGTAAATTTACTTCCGCAAAAACAGTAAACGCAAAGGCGTCTTCTACCTCAGCGGCCATTACGAAATTAAAGAACAAGGCATATTATGTGCGGATCCGGGCATACTGGAAGAACGGCGGGACAACATATTATTCTGCCTGGAGCACAGCAAAGAAAGTCTCAAAAAAATGAGGCATTTCGAGAGGCAGACAGTAAGAAAAGTCTCAAAATAATGAGATATTTCAGGGGGACAGATAGCAAGAGAGATCTCAAAGAAATGAGACATATACGAGGGCTGTATGAAAAAGGAACATTTTACCTATCTTTCGAATGACGGAAAAACTCACATCCACGCGATCCGGTGGAACCCGAACGGAGAAGTGCGGGCAGTGCTGCAGATTTCCCACGGTATGGTGGAATTTATCGACCGCTACGATGAGTTTGCACAATTCCTGGCTGAACAGGGAATCTTGGTGACGGGGAACGATCATCTGGGGCACGGCGAGTCTGTGCAGTCGGAGGAACACTATGGATTTTTCGCGGAAAAAGATGGAAACAAGACGCTGCTGAGGGATATTCACAGACTGCGCGTCATCACGCAGAAAGATTACCCGGAGATCCCGTATTTTATCTTGGGGCACAGCATGGGGTCGTTCCTGGTGCGGCAGTATCTCTGTCTGCACGGGGAGGGGCTTGCGGGAGCCGTGATCATGGGCACCGGCTATCAGCCCAGGATCATGGTGCGCTTTGGCATGGCCCTTACCACTTTTCTGGCGCGCATCAAAGGCTGGAACTACCGCAGCAGGCTGGTGGATGGTATGGCATTTGGCGGCTACAATCGGAAGTTCGGCAGCGCGGAGGGAAAAGAATGGCTCAGCAGAGACGCGGAAAACGTGCGCCGGTATATGGGCGAGAAATGGTGCAGCTTCCGTTTTACCTTAAACGGATATTATAACCTGTTTTACAGCATTTATACATTAACATTTGAAAAACATCTGCATAATATGCCAAAGAAGCTTCCGATACTCTTTGCGTCCGGGGAGGACGATCCTGTGGGACAGTTCGGAAAGGGCGTGAAAAAGGTGGAGGAGCAGTTCCGGAAAGCGGGCATGCAGAATGTTTCCTGCAAACTCTATCCGAAAGATCGACATGAGATTTTAAACGAGACGGATCGCACCCAGGTTTATGAAGATATTTACGACTGGATCGTGCGCTGTATCTCAGGCTGCGCCAGATAGCAGATTACCGGCGAAACGTGTTACAAAAATAAAAAGTGCTTGCATAGTGCCAAATTGTATGTTAATATAATTGTCGCGGTATACAAAACGGCTCCATGGTCAAGCGGTTAAGACATCGCCCTTTCACGGCGGTAACAGGGGTTCAAATCCCCTTGGAGTCATTTCTCGAAAGCCTGCAAAAGTGTTCTTGACAAAACAGACGCATTTTGGTAGACTTACGAGGCAAGGCGTAGTAGCCAAGTGGTAAGGCAATGGTCTGCAACACCAGTATCCACCGGTTCAAATCCGGTCTACGCCTCTTGAAAGGTCCCGTATTTACGGGACTTTTTCTATTTCATGCTGCATTTCGTGTTGCATTTCACACTGTGCCTCACGTTATATTTCACACTGTGCCTCACGTTATATTTCACACTGTGCCTCACGTTATATTTCACACTGTGCCTCACGTTATATTTC
>CANRKY010000009.1 GCA_947631355.1 uncultured Marvinbryantia sp. | reverse complement strand
GGAAAACGAAAGCCAGACATCTCCGGCTGACATCCGGCCGGCACAGAATGTGCCGGGCGAAAAACAGACGGGAGAGTGCCTGGCTTTCCTGCTTTGCGGGTGTACGGCGGCGATGGAACGTGCGGCGCAAGCCATCGCTCAGGGCACAGAGCAGCGCGACCAATGGCGCAGTGCGGGCAATGACGCAGTGTGGGTAATGACGCAGTATGGGCAATGACGCAGGTGCGGGCAATGGCGCACAAAAGGTGTGCGGCGAAAAAGAGAAAAGGCAATAGGGTGGAAAGGCGAAAAGGTGTCAGGGCAAAGAGGCAGAAGGGTGAAAAGGCAAAAAGAGGAAGGGGCAAAGAGGCAGAAGGGTGAAAAGATGGAAAAGCAGAGAGGCGAAAAGATGGAGAAAATAAAGATACGGATCGCAGAGGCGAAAGACATCCCTCAGCTTCTGGACATTTACAATTATGAGGTGGAGCACGGCGTGGCCACACTGGATCTGCAGCCGAAAAACCTGGATGAATGGAAACAGTGGTTTGCCGCGCACAACGTGGACAACCACCCGCTGATCGCGGCGGAGATGGACGGCCGTGTGGCGGGCTACGCCAGCCTGTCTTCCTACCGGGAAAAAGAGGCGTATCGATCCACGGTGGAGCTTTCCGTATACGTGGCGCCGGACTGCAGGCACAGGGGCGTGGCCACGGCCCTGATGGAGGAAATCCTGAAACTTGCGCGGGAAGAAAACAGCATCCACACGGTCGTATCCGTGATCACCACCGGGAATGAGGCCAGCTGCCATCTCCATGAAAAATTCGGATTTGAATTTTGCGGCACGATCCGCGAGGTGGGGATGAAATTCGGGCGCTATCTGGACATCGACAACTATCGCTTGAGTGTGTGATGTGAACATTCGCGCACGGGGAGTATGCCGTGAGAGAAAATTCTCATCGGGATATTCGCTGGTATCGCATAAAGAAACTGAAAATATAAAAATATTGATAAAATATTAGACAATTTAAACAATTTTAAAGAGATAAAAAAATATTTATAAAAAATAGAAAAATAGTATTGACAAATAATGGGCGCTGTGTTATAGTTAATTCATCAAAAACAACTACCTGTTAAGTGACGAGAAAGTTTAACAGCGTATATGTTTTCAATAAATGAAAGGAGGGTCACTCCCATGGACACAGTCTCAATATTCTTAAACGTTCCAAATGGAAAGATCAGAGCAAATGTATCCTGCGGAAACGACCTTTAAATCTGAACCGATTAGAATCGAATATATCGAATTTAACCGAAGTATCCAGCGGATTACAGAAATAAAGGCATTTGTTCTTCCAATTGGATCCGTCACAAGAGATAAAATCTGAAAAAGATAAACTCCGGATGACAACACATGAATGAAAAAGCAGATGGCAAAAGCACACTGCAATGGCGAGTGTGAGAAAATGAATATTCGATACTTGTTTTTACAGACAGGATTTTGAAAATCATAACATTTCCGAATGAACAAATACCTCTCACAGCGCAGACTTTCATATAGATCAGGCAGGATTAAAAAAGAACTTCGGTTAATATAAATTATAGAAAGATAAAAAAATAAAATATAGAAGATAAATTATGACTGCTGCCTACAAAGGCGGCAGTCTTTTTTGTATACTAATCATATAAGGGACAATACATTCTATAAAGGAAAGGAGAAGCGAGACGTCTGTTTCGGAAGTATCGCGCAGAAAAATATGGCTTTCTTTCTATTGATTTTATTTATGCTGACTCTTGTGAATTGCCAGGTTGCCCAGGAGGGAACTTTTCAGAAAGATTATCTGTCCAGGGAAAAGACCAACAGTATCAAAGGCATTTTTGTGGTATTGATCTTATTCAGCCATTATTCGCAGTATGTGACTCTGGGCGGAGCGTATGACGCGCCGTATATTTCCCTAAAAAATCATTTAAATCAGATGGTAGTTGCCATGTTCCTGTTTTATTCCGGGTACGGGATGATGGAATCCATCTCGAAAAAGGGATTTGCCTATATTAAAGCGATCCCGGTCAGACGGTTTTTAAAAGTGCTGCTCAATTTTGATCTGGCGGTCTGTCTTTTCCTGATACTGGGGATGCTGCAAAAGCATTATTACGATATCCCAACGATTCTTTGGTCACTGATCGGCTGGGAGAGTGTTGGAAATTCTAACTGGTATATTTTTGCGGTTCTTGTACTGTATCTGCTTACCTTTATCGCCTTTTTGCCTATCCGATGGTGCAGGGGCCGGGCGGGCGGATACCTTGGCGCGGCCATTTTGACGATCCTGTCCATAGCGTTTGTGTATGTGCAGATGAAAATGGACAGACCGGGATATTGTTATAATACGATCATTCTTTTCGCGCTGGGATTCTGGTATTCCCTGTTCAAAGAGAAAATAGAATGGCTGGTTATGAAAAATGATTTATCCTATGTCTTTGCGGTGCTGTTGATGGTGGTTGTCTATGTCGTTTCTTTTCGCGTGCGTTTTACAGCCGGGATTGAGGGGTATACGGTGTGGGCGGTCGCTTTTACGCTGCTTGTCGTTTTATTTACCATGAAGATATCGCTGCACAATGCGTTTCTCTCCTGGTTCGGAAATCATGTGTTCAGCGTATATATATTGCAGCGGATCCCCATGCAGATCTTGCAGGGGACGGGGAGATTTCAGGATCACCGGTACGAATTTCTGATCCTGACATTTGTGACCACCATTTTCCTTGCGATGGTGTTTGACCGCGTGACGGGAAAACTGTTCCACCGTCTGACGGGAAAATAGTTGTGTGGCCGGGGAAATAATAAAATTTCTTGACAACCGCCCGGTTGTGTGTTACTTTAGTTAAGACTGCCGAAGACAGCAGGTGCCGCAAGGCATAAGGACAAAACGCCTGCCGAGGAGTAAACATTTTCTTTTTCGAGAAATGATTTATGACACTCTGTCTTCGCGGACAGAGTTTTTTTATTCCATGGAATGGGCCGCTGTGCGGCGGATCCGCGGGATAAAAAACAAAACGCGCATGATATGCGCGGCGGCGGTACACAAACGATATAAGGAGGTGCACCATTTCATGGCGAAAGTAGAGCTGAAGAAGCCCATTGTGGAGGAAATCAGTGAAAACATCAAGGACGCGCAGTCTGTAGTTCTGGTGGCTTACAGCGGGATCAACGTGGAGCAGGATACGGCTCTGCGCAAAGAACTCAGAGAAGCCGGCATCATCTACAAGGTTTACAAAAACACGATGATGAACTTCGCGTTCAAGGGAACCGACTGCGAACCGCTCACACAGCATCTGGAAGGCCCGAATGCGGTTGCGATCTGCAAGAATGATGCAACAGCATCCGCAAGGATCATTGCAAAGTATGCGAAGACGGTTCCGACCCTGCGCCTGATCGCGGGCGTTGTGGAGGGCGGCTACTACGATGAGAAGGCAATGCAGGCTCTGGCAGATGTTCCGTCAAGAGAAGTTCTTCTTGGAAAACTGCTTGGCAGCATCCAGTCACCGATCGCAAACTTCGCGCGCGTTGTGAAACAGATCGCGGAAGCAAAAGAAGCATAAGGAAAAACGTATCAACAAATAAAAAAATGGAGGAAAAGAAAAATGGCAAAATTGACAACTGCTGAATTTATTGAGGCAATCAAAGAGTTAAGCGTATTAGAGCTGAACGAGCTTGTAAAAGCATGTGAGGAAGAATTTGGCGTATCTGCAGCGGCAGGCGTTGTTGTTGCAGCGGCAGGCGGCCCGGCTGAGGCAGCGGAAGAAAAAGACGAGTTCGATGTAGAGCTGACAGAGGTTGGCCCGAACAAGGTTAAGGTTATCAAAGTGGTTCGTGAAGCAACCGGTCTTGGCCTGAAAGAGGCGAAGGATGTTGTGGACGGCGCACCGAAGGTTGTAAAAGAGGGCGCTTCCAAGGCAGAAGCAGAGGAACTGAAGACAAAGCTGGAAGCAGAAGGCGCAAAGGTTACTCTGAAATAATCAGGCTTATCTATTTTCGAAAGAAAAATGCCTGCGGCATAAACAGGGGAGTCAGTGCATAGCACCGGCTCCCTTTTATACACGCGGATGCGGCACATACCCATGCGGTATCTGGGCGTTTAAAAGGGACGCGTTGTACCGCGGCCGGTAAGTGCACGGGTTCTTTGATCGATCAGAATAAAAGGAGGGAATATCTATGCCAACACCACATAATGCGGCAAAACCGGGCGATATCGCCGAAACGATCCTGCTGCCGGGAGATCCGCTCCGGGCAAAGGTTATCGCAGAAACTTATCTGGAGAATATTGTACAGTTTAATCAAGTGAGAAATATGTTTGGCTACACGGGGAATTATAAGGGGACGAGAGTTTCCGTGATGGGCACCGGAATGGGCTGCGCGTCCATCGGTATTTACAGCCACGAACTGATCCATTTTTACGGCGTAAAGAATCTGATCCGCGTGGGCTCCTGCGGATCCATCGCAAAGGATATCCGGCTGGGCGACATCATCATGGCACAGGGCGCGTGCACCGACAGCAATTACGCGCACCAGTACCAGCTCCCCGGAACCATGTGCGCCATCGCGGATTATGAATTGCTCAAGACGGCTCAGGAGACGGCCGCGGAATACGGTTTCCCGTATCGTGTGGGCAATATCCTCTCCTCCGACAACTTTTACACGGAAACGCCGGAATGGCAGATCTGGGCCAAAATGGGCGTTCTCTCCATCGAGATGGAGAGCTTTGCCCTGTATTGCAACGCGGCCCGGGCAGGTGTGAAGGCGCTGGGCATCTTCACGGTATCCGATTCCATCGTAAACGGGGAAGAACTGGACGCAGAGGCCAGACAGAACGAATTTACCAATATGATGAAAGTGGCTCTGGAAACTGCCGTAAAATGCACACAGCCCGCATAACCTGTGAAGATGCGGAAACTCCGGACATGGAAACACTATTCAAAAGATCCGGAAAACGCTAAATGAAATGAGCGAAGATCCTTAGCGGCCTGCGCGACGGAGGTGAACACCCTGCCGTGCAGGCCCATTTTTTCGGCGGCCGCCACGTTTGCGGGATTGTCGTCAAAAAATACGGCATGATCCGGGACAATGGCATAGCGCGCCAGAAGCTCCGCGTAAATCCAGGGATTTGGCTTCACCATTTTTACTTCATAAGAGAACAGCCCGCCGTCCATCATCGGAAGGAAGTCGAGCTGTTCTTTTGTCTGTTCATAGCCGTATTTTCCGTAGTTGGAGAGGTAATAAACCTTCAGCCCCGCCTCCTTCAGCGCGCGCAGCAGGGGCTTTGTGTAGGCGTACTGATAAATGGTCTTTCCGTTTTCCGCTACCAGGCGGCGGATATCTTCCGCATAGTCTGGCGCGTGGCTGATGAAGCGCGCGGTCACTTCCTCCACGGTGAGCACGCCCCGGTCCATCTCCGCCCAGTCCGCATGGCGGTACATGGCGTCTGCGATGGCCTCGTATTTTTCGCGGGGAAACCCGTAGGAGGCCAGACTTTTCTGCCAGTCGAAGGCCACCAGCACATTTCCCAGATCAAAGATCACTGTGTCGATCATCGGTATCCTCCCGGTCTTTCTTTTGCAGACGGTACACCATCTGGTACACATAGAGCAGCACAGGCACAACGATGGTGAGCACCACGCAGACGCGGAACATATCGTAGGCCCATTTGCTGTCGATCAGCGCAAAGATCAAAGTGGCCAGGTAAAGCCCGGCGAGGAGCGCCACGCCTGTCAGGGCGAGCACGCGTTTTGTTTTTTTCTTCATACCGGGTTCCTTTCTGCCTTCAGCGCATCCAGAAAGAGACAGATGGCATTATTGTCCGCCTTGCCCTCCGGGACTACGATGTAGTTCTGGATCACGGGGGCGGAGAAATCGATCAGCGGGATGCTGATCAGGGAACCATCGTCCAGATAGCTCTGCACCAGGCTGCGGGGCAGGAAACTGTAGCCGATCCCCCTGCGCAGATAAGGCGGCAGATGTGTCAGCTTGTCGATCTCAAAGGAGAAGGAGTGGTTTTTCGGAAACATGTCCCGGATAAACGTGCCGTTGTCCTGGATCATAAAGTCACAGTACAGATAATTCAGATCCGGAAGCTGTTCCTGGCGGATGCCGTCCACATATTCCCGGTGCTGCGGGGAGGTGACCAGAAGCACCTCGTCCGAGTGGTAGGGATGGCACTCAAACCCCGTTTTTTTCAGGGGGATGTAGGAAAACACCAGATCCACCGTGCCGTCCTGCAGCATGCGCAGCAGCGGGCCGGAGTGGTCGATGATCACCTTTACGGAAATGTCGCTGTGGGCCTGGATGTAATCCATCACGTGGTCGCACAGGTAACAGTCGTACACCGTGTTTACCGTGCCGATGCGCAGAGTCTCGGAGAAGGTGTGGAGCATGCTCAGCTCCTCGATGGCGGACGCCTCCAGGGCCACGATCCTCTTGGCGTAGCTTAAAAAATGCAGCCCCTCGTCCGTGAGCTCCACGTTTTTCCGGTTGCGCACAAACAGTTTTTTTCCGAGCCCCTTTTCCAGCTCCATAATGCGGTTGGTGACGGTGGACTGCACGATGTAGTAGCGGTCCGCGGTCTGGGTAAAATTCTTCAGCTCGGATAAGGTAATGAAGGTTTTCAAATTCTCAATATTCATAATATCCTCTTATCGAAATCCTAAATCAGTATTTTTATAAAATTCATTATACAAATTTTATATCCATAGCTATAATAAGTCAATAGAAACTAAGGTAAAATGGAGGAATTTTCGGATGAACAAGGTATACACAAAAGTGACGGACAGCATGAATTATTTTGAGGGAAACGATCCGGTGGCTCTGGCAGAGCAGTACCAGACGCCGCTGTATGTATACAATGAGCGCATCCTGCGGCAGCGCTGCAGAGATCTGAAACAGCTGGTCACCTATCCGAAGTTTGTGGTGGACTATTCCGCGAAGGCAAATTCGAACCTGGCGTTTTTACAGATCGTGAAGTCGGAGGGACTTGAGGTGGACGCCATGTCTCCGGGCGAGATCTATCTGGAGCGCAAGGCCGGGTTTGCGCCGGAGGAGATCTTTTACATATGTAACAATGTGTCCGCGCAGGAAATGCAGTACGCGGTGGACGCGGGCGTGTATATCAGCGTGGATTCTTTGAGCCAGCTGGAGACCTTCGGGCAGATCGCTCCGGGGCACGAGGTGGCGGTGCGCTTTAATCCGGGAGTGGGCGCCGGGCACCATGAAAAGGTGGTCACGGCGGGGAAGAAGACCAAATTCGGCATTGAGCCGAAATATATCCCGGAAGTGAAGGCATTGCTAAAAAAATATGATCTGAAGCTGGTGGGCATCAATCAGCATATCGGCTCCCTGTTTATGACGGGCGAGGCGTTTGTGGCCAGCATCGCCGCGCTGTTTGAGATCGCGAAGCAGTTCCCGGGGCTGAAATTTGTGGACATGGGCGGCGGCTTTGGGATCCCCTATAAAAAGGAACAGGGGGAGGCGCCGCTGGATCTGAAAGAACTGGGACAGGCTGTAGACCAGGCGCTGTATCGGTTCGCAGAGGAGTACGGCGAGCAGATCACTTTCCGCATCGAGCCGGGCCGTTACATCTCCGCGGAGTGTAGCGTGATCCTCTCCACTGTGCACAGCGTGAAGCACAATCACGATAAGAAATTTGTGGGCTGCGACTGCGGGTTCAACGTGCTGCAGCGCCCCATTATGTACGATTCCTACCACGGGGTGGAAATCTACCGGGGTTCGGATGTGCAGTCAGAAAAAGAGGAGAGCGTCACCATCGTGGGAAATATCTGCGAGAGCGGCGATATCCTGGCGAAAGACCGGGTGCTCCCGGAGATCTTTAAGGACGATGTGCTGGGGATACTGGACGCGGGGGCCTACGGGTTCGCCATGGCGTCCTCCTACAACTGCCGCATGCGCCCGGCGGAGATCCTGATCCGCGAGAGCGGGGAGGTGGTTCTGGTGCGCGAGCGCGAGGAACTGGAAGACCTGACGCGGCATATGATACCTTTAGAGAACGTATAGAAAACAGGAGTATGTATGGCAGACTATATCACGACTTACTCAAAGATCCATTTCACGCCGCTGGAGCCGAAGCTGGAGGACATTGTGATCGCGGACATCGCGCATCCATTGTCTTTGATGACCCGCGCGAACGGGCATTTCCCGCAGTTTTATTCGGTGGGGCAGCACAGCATCCAGTGCGCGAAGGAGGCCATGGCCCGCGGGTATTCCAAAAAACTGGTGCTGGCCTGCCTCCTGCACGATGCGAGCGAGGCGTATCTCTCGGATATCACCCGCCCGGTGAAAAAGAATCTGCCCGGCTACCGGGCAGTGGAGCGCACCTTACAGGACGCCATTTATCAGAAGTTCCTGGGCGCGGTTCCTGATGAGGCGGAAATGGAGCGGATCCGGGATGTGGACGACACCTGCCTGTATTATGAGTTCCTGCATTTCGCCGGGGAAGAATTGTTTGCGCAGCCGCAGAAAATGCGGTCGGAGGCGGAGTTTGACCAGCGCGGGTTCGGCGAGGTGGAAGCGGAATTTATGGAAATTTTCTTGACATATAAAGATGAGATGCTATAATGATTACGGACAAATGAAGCTAGGGGAGCCTTTGGCTGAGAAAGCGTGCGGTGCACACTGACCCTTACTACTTGAACCGGGTAATACCGGCGTAAGGAAGCGGACATACCGAAGCATATATTATACCGAAGCTCCTCCTGTCTGCAAAGAAGAAAAGGAGGTTTTTTTATGTCTTTATTTGTTACGGAAGTGGAGGGAGAACTTCTCCTGACCACGGCGGGGAAGGCCATGACGGCCGTTCTTCTGGCGGCGCTGCTGATCGCCGCGGCGGTGATCGCTTCACGGTCACAAAAGAAAAAATTCATGGGAACGAAGCAGCTGGTATTCTGCGCCATGGCGGTGGCGCTTGCCATGGTCACATCCATGATCAAGCTGTTTTCTTTTCCAACGGGAGGATCGCTGACGCTGTGCAGCATGCTGTTCATCTGCCTGGTGGGCTATTTTTACGGCCCGGCGGTTGGCGTGCTGACGGGTGTTGCCTACGGCGTGCTGCAGTTTTTGGTTGAGCCGTATATCCTGTCCCCGTTCCAGGTGCTGGTAGACTACCCGCTGGCCTTTGGCGGGCTGGGGCTTGCCGGATTCTTCTGCAACGCCAAAAACGGCCTGGTAAAAGGCTATGTGGCGGGCATCCTGGGCCGGTATGTGTTTGCGGTGATCTCCGGGTGGATCTTCTTTGGCGAGTACGCCTGGGAGGGTTGGGGAGCGCTTCCCTATTCGCTGGTATACAACGGCATCTACATCTTTGCGGAGGCCCTTATCACGGTGATCATCCTGCTGATCCCCGCGGTATCCAAAGCGTTTGCGCAGGTGAAAAAGATGGCCTGCGAGTGAGATGCGCAGAATGGCCTGCAAGTGAGATGTGCAGGTGGAAGATGACCTGCGAGTGAGATGCGCAGAATGGCCTGTGGAGTGAGATGTGCAGGTGGAAAAATGACTTGTGAGAAAGATACATAGTTGCGAGAAATACGGAAATAATAAGAATCAAACGGCAAGGCTGCTGCAAAATGACAGATGTGGATTTTGCGGCAGCCTGTTTTGTTTTCAGTTGTTATCTGAGAAAGGAAGGAATGTGTGATGGAAGGTTCCGGGGATGTGTATGATGCCGCTGTTGTGGGCGGCGGCCCGGCGGGGCTCACGGCGGCGATGTATCTTGCGCGCGCGGATTTTGATGTGATCGTGCTGGAGAGGGAAGTGCCGGGAGGCCAGGTGGCGGCCACTTATGAAGTGGCGAATTATCCGGGCGTGCGGGCGTGCAGCGGGTACGAGCTGGCGCAGACCATGCGGCAGCAGGCGGAGGAGTTTGGCAGCCGGTTTTCCAGCGCAAATGTGCGGGAAATAGAGAGGCAGGGCGCTCTGTGGGAGCTGAAGGCCGGGGAGGAGCGCATCCGCGCCCGCTCTGTGATCCTGGCCATGGGTGCGGCGGCGAGAAAAGCCGGGTTCGTCGGGGAGACGGAATTTGCGGGGCGGGGTGTCTCGTACTGCGCGGCGTGCGACGGGGCTTTCTTCCGGGGAAAAGAAATCTTTGTGGTGGGAGGCGGCGTGGCAGCTGTGGAGGAAGGGATATTCCTTACGCGGTTCGCCTCAAAAGTTACTTTGATCGTGCGCCGGGACCGGCTTTCCTGCCCGCCCTCCGCGGCGGCGCGGCTGGAAAAATGCCCGGGGATTTCTGTGGATTTTTGTACACAGATCAAGGAAGTGCGGGGCGCGGATACGGTGCAGGAAGTGGTCTTTACAGACACTCGGACAAAGCGCGAGCGTGTGCGAAAGGCCGAGGAAGGATTCGGCGTGTTTGTGCTTGCAGGCCGCGTGCCGGACACCAGCTGGCTCCCGACACAGATCGCGCGGGATGAAAACGGCTATCTGCTCACAGATGAAAACGGCGCGACCGGCACAGAAGGAATCTATGCGGCGGGCGATGTGCGCAGAAAAAAACTCCGCCAGATCGCAACGGCTGTAGCAGACGGGGCCGTTGCGGCGGCGGAGCTGGAACATTATCTCAGCAAGCAAATTTAATGGATAGATTATTTCAGCAGGCAAATAAAAGATATGGCTTCACAGGGCGAAAGCTCAGCCTTGGCGCGCATCGCAGCTTTGCAGGTGCGCCGCGTAAGTGCCGTCGGATACGGTGAACCATTGGTAGCAATACGGGCACTGCTGAACGTCATTGACATAGGGATCCTGTGTGCCGGTCTGCGTGGCTTCCGTGGTCTGCGTGGGGTCGGCGGAAGGCGTCTGCTGATTTGCGTTTGCAGGCGGCTGATCGCCGTAGCCATACGTATCGGCCCATGCTTTTTCCTGCGCCACATGGACAGAGTACACGGTGGTGCCGTCTCCGTTGGGCGTTAAGGGAATCTGCTGATAGCAGTACGGACACTGCTGGGTTGCCACCGGGGAAGCGGATGCTTTCGGGGAGGCGGATGCCTTCGGGGAAGCAGATGCCTTCGGCGAAGCGGATGCCTTTGGGGAAGCGGATGCTTTCGGAGAGACCGCTGTTTTGGCGTCTGTCTCCGGTGCTGCCTGCGTTTCCGCCTCGGACGCAGTCTCTTTTTGGGTCTGCGCGGCAGCCGGTTCTGTGGCGGCCTCCGTTTCCGAAGCCGGTTTGCGGCAGCCGGTAAAACAAAACGCTGCGCACAGCATTGCGAATATGAAACAGATGGATTTCCTTTTCATAGAAAAACCCTCCTTTCGGCTGATGATTCAAACAAAATGAAAAAATATATTTTCTGTATTTTAACACGATGTATTTTAAAGGTCAATGATGGATCGAACGGCGAGATGAGGATAGCCGGAGAATCTGCTTGCATATAGATGGCGGGGTATGGTATGCTTCCCTCATACAGTGGTTGACGGGAGGCAGACAACGATGAGACGTCAGGTTTTGGAGAGTGATTTAAAGAAACTGTACACGGCAGGAGATATGGCGAAAGTTGGCTGCCGGGATTGCGAGGGCTGCTGGGACTGCTGCGAGGGCATGGGAGAATCGGTGATCCTGGATCCCTTGGATGTCTGGCGGCTGGAGAGAGGGCTTGCGAAAGAATTTCCGGAGCTGATGCAGAGCTGCCTGGAGATGGGGACGGTGGACGGCGTGGTGCTGCCGCACCTTCGCATGGAAGGAGAGCGGGAGCGCTGCGTTTTTCTGAATGAGCAGAACCGGTGCTCCGTACATGCGTTCCGACCGGGATTCTGCCGCATGTTTCCGCTGGGAAGGATTTATCAGGACGGGGGCTTTCATTATTTTCTGCAGCAGCAGGAGTGCCGGATGGAACCAAAAACGAAAGTGAAAATCAGTAAGTGGCTGGACACTCCGAACCTGAAACAATATGAAACGTATATTTTACAGTGGCACGATCTGCTGGAAGAAATACAGCGGCTTTTCGCGGAGGATGCGGACGGACAGCTCGCGAAGGATCTGAACGTGTACCTCCTGGAAGACTTTTATGCCCGCCCCTACGAGGACCGGGATTTTTATGAGCAGTTTGAAGAACGGCTGGCACATATCAGAAAGCTGATGAAGATTTTACAAAGATGACGGAAGAAAGAGGAAGGAAGACGGCTGGTGCGAAATGCACCAGCCGCTGTTGATTTTAACGTGTGTGCGGAAGACCCGTCTGTGTGTCGGGCTTCGCTCACGCTTTTTTGCTTACGTGTCAAGCAGTCCTGCTGTTCTCAGACTGGCCAGCAATGCGTTGAGCTGTGTGGCCAGCTCGGCCGTGGTGGCAGTTGCGGGATCCACATCTGCCACAGCGGCGCCCGGCGTAGCAGCCGGGCCAGTAGCCCCGGTAGCACCCGTGGCACCGTCAGCGCCCGCAGGGCCAGTAGCACCGGTAGCACCCGTGGCACCCGCCGGGCCAGTGGGGCCGGTAGCACCCGTGGCACCAGCAGGACCGGTTGGGCCAGTGGCACCCGTAGCGCCGACAGCTCCGGCCGGGCCAGTGGCTCCGGTAGCGCCCGTGGCACCTACAGGGCCAGTGGGTCCGGTAGCACCCGTGGCACCAGCAGGGCCGGTTGGGCCGGTAGCACCCGTGGCACCGTCAGCGCCCGCAGGGCCGGTGGCTCCGGTAGCGCCAGCCGCCCCGTCCGCGCCAGTCGCGCCGGTAGGGCCGACTGCCCCGTCTGCACCTGTAGGTCCGGTAGGACCAATGGATCCGGGGATGCCGTCCGCACCTGTTGCGCCAGTGGGGCCAGGGATGCCGTCAGCGCCGGTAGGCCCGGTGGGACCGACTGCCCCGTCCGCGCCGGTAGGTCCGGTAGGCCCGATGGGGCCGGGGATGCCGTCCGCACCGGTAGGCCCGGTGGGACCGACTGCCCCGTCCGCCCCGGTAGGTCCGGTAGGCCCGATGAGTCCGGGGATGCCGTCCGCGCCCGTTGCGCCCGTAGCACCAGCCGGGCCGGTCGCTCCAGTTGCACCCGTAGGTCCGGTAGGCCCGATGGGTCCGGGGATACCGTCCGCACCGGTTGCACCTCTGGGCCCGGTGGGACCAACGATCCCGCCTGTGCTTCCTGTGCCGCCAGTCGGCCCGGTAGGGCCGGTGGGTCCGCAGCAGCTGCAGCAGTTCGGTCTGCCGCAGAAGGAGCAGGCTTTGAGCGTATCAAAAATATTGTTCATACATTCCCTCCTTATAAGTGAGACTTTCCAAAATCCTGTATCGAAACGATACATTCCTTTGCCGGTCTCAATAGTAATATATTCCGGAGCGGGATCAGGTGTTCGCGGATCTCTTATAAATTTAGTCAATTACGATTTGCCGAATCGTAATTGACTAAATTTTGTTTTTGGTAGAGACTGACATTCTGGCCGAGCAGGATCATGCACCAAAAGATTATGGAGTGTTCGCAAATTTCTTCTCAAAGTACTTTAAATTTTCCAGATAAGCTGGGGATAACGGGCGATAGCTGCCCGCCCGCCGGTTGTATTCCCGCGCTTTTTCATATTCGCCGAGATGGTCGTAGCACACGCACAGCTGGATGCAGGGCAGATAGCCGTGGCAGTCCTCAGATACAAAGGCGCCGTTTTCATCGTTGCGGGGCAGTTCCAGAGCCAGCTCGAACCAGAACACGGCGGTGCGGTACTGCTGCCAGAACAGAAAAAGATTTCCGATATCACAGCATATTTCGGCGCGGGGCGCATCGAATACAAAAGACATCAGCAGCGCGCCGAGCGCGTAATAGGGATTGTCGGTTTCCATGTAGCAGTAAGCGAGTATTTTGCATGCCTCGATGTTGTTTTCCAGCCAGCCGTTCTGCCGGCCCACAAAGTCGGACAACACATGGATCGCGCGGTCGTAATGCCTGTGATAATACAGCTCTCGGCCGTAGTAAAACTGGTCGCGCGGAGACAGGCTCTCCTCTTTGGCCTGCTTTTCATAAATGCGCAGGTTGCGGTCGCTGTAAACGGTTTTGACCGATAAATGCGTCACGGCAATGTTGTCCATATACTTTACGCGCCCGGAATGGACGATGGCCTCGTGAACCCTTCCCACCCAGTGAAAGGCAATGCTCCGCCGGATCATGCGCTCCCTGTAATACGTAAATACAGGCGCGCCGGTCTCGTCAAATGCAGTATTGTAGCGCATCATGATCACATCCGCATCCTCCAGGGCGGATTTTTTAAGTTGCAGAAAGGCTTCCCGGTCTTTTGGCCGGAGCACGTCGTCCGCGTCCAGCCACATCACAAATTCCATGGTCGCTTTTGAAAAAGAGTAGTTTCGGGCAGCAGAAAAATCATCGATCCACTTGAAGTCAAAAATCCGGTCAGTATAACGGGAAGCGATATCTTTTGTTGCATCCGTGCTTCCGGTGTCTACAATAATGATTTCATCGACTGTATCACAGATACTGTCCAGGCAGCGCCCGAGGACAGCCGCCTCATCCTTTACGATCATACACAGACTGACAGTAGCCATGCTTCCAGCCTCCTTGCGGGTGGTTATAATGCAGGATATGCAAAAAAGCGGGACGGTGCGCAGGATTTTTAAAATTTTGCTCTGCCCAAACTTGACATTCTTCCCGCGTCAGCCTATAGTGGATAAGGCTGTCAGGAAAGGAATGGTATCTGTCATGACTCTCACCGCAAAAACATTTTTTATCGTATGTCCGCTGTTGTTCCTGGCCGGACTGGTGGACGCCATCGGGGGAGGCGGCGGCCTGATCTCGCTGCCCGCCTATCTTCTCGCAGGGCTCCCCGCGCACCAAGCGATCGCCACAAATAAACTGTCTTCCAGCTGCGGCACCGCCCTCACCACGGCGCGCTTTATACGCAACAAGCTCGTGAATTTCCGGCTTGCCGTCCCCTCCGTGGCGGCCGCCGTTATCGGTTCCTCTATCGGCGCGGAGCTCTCCCTCCGGATCGGGGAAGAAATTATGCAGTGCCTGTTGTTTGTGCTGCTTCCGGTCACCGCTCTTATCGTCTTAAACCGGAACCTGTTCCGGGAGCCGGAAGGCACCGGTTTTGCGCTGAACAGGCGCACCTATGTCACCGCTGTGGCCGCCGCTTTTCTGATCGGCATATACGACGGCTTTTACGGCCCCGGAACCGGCACCTTCCTGATCATCGCTTTTACTGTTTTCGCAAAAATGAACATCGCTCGCGCCAACGGGCAGGCAAAAGCTATCAACCTGACCACAAATCTCACTTCTCTGGCCATTTTCCTGGCGAACGGACAGGTTCTTCTGCCACTGGGAATTGCGGCGGCCGTCTGCAATATGGTCGGAGGTTATCTGGGCGCCGGGCTTGCCATGAAAAAAGGAGCCGGTGTCACCCGGCCAGTCATCCTGCTGGTGCTCCTGCTCCTCTTTTTCAAAATCCTTTTTCGCCTGTAAATTTTTTGCTTATCGAAAAGCCTTTCCGCTAAAGAGCGTTTTTTCACTCCACAATGTGCGGGAAATGGTTCACTCCAGATCCGCCCCGTTGGTGCGGATCACTTTCTGATACCAGTAAAAGCTGTCCTTTCGGATGCGCTCCAGCGTCCCTTTTCCCAGGTCATCCTGATCCACATAGATAAACCCATAGCGCTTGCTCATCTGGCTGGTGGACGCGCTGACCAGGTCGATGGGCGCCCAGCTGGTGTAGCCCATCAACTCCACGCCGTCATCAATCGCCTTTTCCATTTCCTGAAAATGGCGCCGGAAATAATCGATGCGATACCCGTCGTGGATGGCGCCGCCTTCCACAGTGTCTCTCGCCCCGATACCGTTTTCCACAATGAACAGCGGCTTTTTATAGCGGTCGTACAGTTCGATCAGGGAGATGCGCAGGCCCACCGGGTCCACCTGCCAGCCCCACTCGCTGGATTCCAGATAGGGATTTCTGACGCCCAGCACCGTGTTTCCCGGCGTCCGCTCTGCATTCGGATCCACGGATTCCGTCATGCTCATATAGTAGCTGAAGGATACGAAATCCACGGTTCCCTCCCGGATGATGTCCAGATCTCCCGGCTCCATTTCTATGTGGATCCCCCGCTTTTCCAGATCCCGCAGGATCATGGGCGGGTATTCGCCAAAAACCATCACGTCTGAATAAAACATATTTTCCAGATTCTTTTTCTGTGCGGCTGCCACATCCTCCGGCGCGCAGGTGCGGGGATAGGTCATCAGCTTTGTGAGCATACAGCCCATCTGGCTGCCCGGGATCAGGTCGTGACACATTTTGGTTACAATGCCAGACGCCACAAACTGATGGTGGAGCGCCTGATAGCAGCACGCGGTCTCGCCCTTTTCTCCGCAGCGGTCCGGGATGATGCCCGCCGTGATGAAGGGGTGGCGCAGGATGCTGTCCACCTCGTTGAAATTCAGCCAGTACTTCACGTATTTTCCGTACTGTTCAAAGCAGGTGCGGCAGAAGCGCACGAAGCAGTCTATCACTCTGCCGTCCGTCCAGCCGTTGTATTTCAGGCACAAGGAGAGCGGCATTTCATAATGAGAAAGCGTGACCAATGGCTCGATATGCAGGCGCTTCATTTCTTTTAATACTTCTTCATAAAAGGCCAGCCCCTCCGCGTTCGGTTCTTCCTCCTCCCCGGTGGGATACAGCCTCGTCCAGGCGATGGACAGGCGGAACACCCGAAATCCCATCTCGGCCAGCAGCGCCAGATCTTCTTTGTAGTGATGATAAAAGTCGATGCCGCGGCGCTTCGGATAATACGTGTCGTCCAGGTCTGCCATGGCTTTCTGGATGGCGGCGCTGGAAATCTCCACGTGGGCCTTGTAGTCCTTCACATCCACGTTTGGCTTGTAAGTAGCCACATCGCACACGGACCAACCCTTTCCACCCACGTTCCAGGCGCCCTCCGCCTGGTTGGCCGCTATGGCGCCGCCCCACAGGAATCCTTCCGGGAAACTCATACCACGGCCTCCCTTCGAAGACCCATGATCAGGTCGCCGAATCTCACGGTTCCGCTGGACGCCTTGTCCATCCGATACTCGCCCGAATTGGTGACGATGACCGGCGTGGTTACGTCATACCCTTCTTTTTTCAGCCCTTTTAGATTAAATTTCATAAGGAGCTGCCCGGCTTTCACCTTGTCCCCGCTGCGCACCTGGGGCTCAAAATATTTTCCGCCCAGCTTCACCGTGTCAAGCCCTACGTGCACCAGCAGCTCCGCGCCGTTGTCGCACACCATGGAGATGGCGTGTTTGGAGTCAAACACAATGTCGATCGTGGCGTCCGCGGGCGCGTGCAGCTCGCCTTTTTCCGGGATCACCGCCATGCCGCCGCCCAGGATGCCTGTGGAAAACACATCGTCCTTCACATCCTCCAGGGCGACCAGCCTGCCATCCAGCGGGCTGACGATCACCGCGTCCGACTCCCCGATGTGATCCGCCGAAGATAGATTCGCCGAAGATGCGATATTTGCGCGGTCTTCCGAAAAAGCATTGTCCGCGCGGTCCTCCGAAGAACCATCACCCGCTTCCGACGCCTCGCCGTTGTCACGGTAGATCACGGTGGTGGCGAGGAACGATACCGCCAGAGACACTGCAAATCCCACGAAGGACCACACGATGTTCATGCTGTTTTCCACGTCCACAAACATCGCCATACCGGCAAGGCCCGGCCCCATGGCCACAAACGCCCGCAGTCCGGCCAGGCCCACCGTGAGGCCGCCCGCCACGCTGCCCACCACCACGCCGGCAAGTGCCCGCCTGTTCTGCAGTGTGACGCCGTAAAGCGCGGGCTCTGTGATGCCGAACAGGGCAGAGATCCCGGCAGAGAACGCGGCGGAGCGCACATCCGGATCTTTTGTGCGCGTGGCCACCGCAAAACAGGCGCCGCTCTCAGAGATGTTGTGCGCCAGGGACGCCGGCATATACAGAAGCTCCGATCCCATCTCCGTAACCGAAGATACCGCGTAGGGCACAAACGCTTTGTGCATGCCCGTGGCGATCATAAACGGCAGGATGCCCGCCAGCAGCGCGACCGCAAGCCATCCCAGCCTGTCATACAGGAATAGAATCACGGCGGTGAGCCACTGTCCAACGGTGTAGCCCAAAGGCCCAAGGAACAGCAGCGTTACCGGAACCACAACGGCAAAGCATACCATGGGCACAAAGAAAACCCGGATGGGTTTCGGGGAAATCTTTGTCACCAGTTTTTCTACATAATACAAAAAGGCCACGCTTAAAACGGCCGGGAATACCTGGTAAGAATACGCGATGTTGGTTGCCGGGATCCCCCACAGGCGCACCCCGTCTGCCAGAAGGCTGGTCATGCCCGGCAGGAGCAGTGCGCCGGTCGACGCCACCGCCACCAGGCGGTTGATGTTCAGCTTGGTGGACATATTGACGGCCACCAGCACCGGCAGGAAATACAGGGCCGCGTCCGCAGCCTGATAGAGCATCTGATACCACGCATCGTCTGTGTGCATCACGCCGATCAGCGTGAGCAGCGATAACAGGGCTTTCAGGATACCGGCGCCCGCGATGGCCGGCACCAGGGGCTGGAAGATGCCAACGATAAAGTCCAGCACGGTGGCGCTGATATTCTTTTTTTCGTTTCCGGTTCCGGCGCTTGCCGGGTTTCCGCCCTGGAAGGTTCCCAGCTTTAGCAGCTCCTCATATACCTCGATCACATCGTTTCCGATCACCACCTGGCACTGGTTCCCGCTGCCCACCACTCCCATCACGCCGGGAGTGGCCTTCAGGGCGTCCCTGTCCACTTTTCCCGCGTCCGCAATGGTAAAGCGGAGGCGGGTGGAGCAGTGTTCCAGATGGGAAATATTTTCCTCGCCGCCCACATGTTTCAGCACTTCTCGCGCAATGTCCGCATAATTCTTGGCCATAATAAAGACGTTCTCCTTTTCCTTTTTTCTGTTATTCTGACCCGAACAACGTCTTTTTATTCCCGCGGACCGCGCACGCGCTATAACTGTTTTCCCTTTACATCTGCTTTCGCACTACGGCGTATTCATCCCCGTTGCGGTAATACGGGCACTGATAGTGGCTGTCTGAGACCAGACGGGTATATTCGTCCTCGTCCATATTGATGTCACAGATATAGTCTTCGTAATCTTCATCATACATATAAAATGCACATGTCTCACAGTTTCCCTGCATAAAAAACCTCCTCATCTCTTTTCGGGAGCCGTTTCCTGGCCAGTTTCCCAGCCGGCCCATCGCCGTCCCGCAGAACAGTATAACATAAGTAACCGCGGATTGCACCGTCGGTTTCCGCAGTCTGCACACATGGCCAAAATTTTAAAAAATAATGTTGACGAATATCTCCGCAAATGCTATAATACGTCTTGTTTGCGGGAGTGCTGGAATTGGCAGACAGGCAAGACTAAGGATCTTGTGGGTGTATGCTCGTGTGGGTTCAAGTCCCATCTCCCGCATCTCAAAGAAAATCCCCGGAAATTTCGAATTTCCGGGGATTCTTTTTGCCCTTTGTACTTTATAAAATAATACGTTCCATAAAAATTTGTGCTGTTTCCCGCGCATTTTCGCCATGTTGAAGTTTTCGTTTTTCGTAATTGAATAATACAGAAAATGGTGTTATACTATAAAATTATATATTGCGAATAGCTGTTTTCAGCGCTTTAACAGGAGGAGAAAAAATGAAAAAGAACGTAGAGGACTATATCAGAAGCATACCGGATTTTCCGGAGCCCGGCATCATTTTCCGGGATATCACCAGCGTGCTGCAGGACGCGGACGGGCTGCAGATGGCCATAGACCAGATGCAGGCGTGTCTTGACCCGGACAAGGTAGATGTGATCGCGGGGACAGAGTCCAGAGGATTTCTGTTTGGCGCGCCCATCGCATATAATCTCCATAAGCCCTTTGTGCTGATCCGCAAAAAGGGAAAACTTCCCTGCGCCACCGTGTCCAAAAAGTATGATCTGGAATACGGCACGGCGGAGATCGAGATCCACAAAGACGCCATACAGCCGGGGCAGCGCGTGGTCATCATAGACGACCTGCTGGCCACGGGCGGTACGCTGGAGGCGTGCAACAAGCTCATCGAGGAGCTGGGCGGCGTTGTGGTAAAAGATCTGTTCCTCATCGAGCTGGCCGGCCTGAACGGCCGGAAAAAGCTGGAGGGCTACGATGTACAGTCCATCGTGTGCTACGAAGGGAAATAAGTCACAGGCAGCGGATAGATTTTGATGTCTTTGTGTGGTGGTGATTAGATGAACGAGACGGAAAAAACCAAAATGGAAGATAATGAGAAGCTGGCGGCCATCAAAAAGGTGGAAGCGCGCGTGAAAAAAATGGATGATTTCACGGATCCGGACGACCTGTACCGGGAGCTGATCGCCAGTATCCGAAAATATCATCCCTCCGATGATATTTCCATGATCGAGAAAGCATATCAGACAGCCTATGAAGCGCATAAAGAACAAAAGAGAAAATCCGGGGAGCCCTATATCATTCATCCTCTGTGCGTGGCGATCATCCTGGCAGACCTGGAAATGGATAAGGAGACTATCACGGCGGGTCTGCTTCACGATGTGGTGGAAGACACAAACATGACTTCCGAGCAGGTGCGGGAGCAGTTCGGCGAGGACGTGGAGCAACTGGTGGACGGCGTGACCAAGCTGGGAAGCCTCAGCTATTCCTCCGACAAGGTGGAGGTGCAGGCGGAGAACCTGCGCAAGATGTTCCTGGCCATGGCGAAGGATATCCGCGTGATCCTGATCAAGCTGGCGGATCGCCTGCACAATATGCGTACCCTGAAATACCGGAGCCCGGAAAAGCAAAAAGACGTGGCCCGCGAGACCATGGATATCTATGCGCCCATCGCTCACCGCCTGGGAATTTCTAAGATCCAGACGGAGCTGGATGATCTTTCTCTGAAATATTCCCAGCCGGAGGTGTATTACGACCTGGTGGAGAAGATCGCTCTGCGCAAGGTGGAGCGGGAAAATTTTGTGCAGGGCATTGTGGACAATGTGAGAAAGAACATCGAGGCGGCGGGGATCAAGGCCCAGATAGACGGCCGCGTGAAACACTTTTTCAGCATCTACAAAAAGATGGTGAACCAGGATAAGACCATCGACCAGATTTACGATCTGTTCGCCGTGCGCATCATTGTGGATACGGTGAAGGACTGCTATGCGGCCCTTGGGGTGATCCACGAGATGTACACGCCCATTCCGGGGCGGTTCAAGGATTATATCGCCATGCCGAAGCCCAATATGTACCAGTCTCTGCATACCACGCTGATCGGGCCCAACGGGATGCCTTTTGAGATCCAGATCCGCACTTTCGAGATGCACAAGACCGCGGAGTACGGCATTGCGGCGCACTGGAAATACAAGGAGCAGTCCAACGGGCAGAAGACCGGCAGCCAGGAGGAGGCCAAAATGGCATGGCTGCGGCAGATCCTGGAGTGGCAGAGGGATATGTCCGACAACCACGAGTTCCTGAACCTGCTGAAAAGCGACCTGGATCTGTTTGCGGAAAACGTGTACTGCTTTACCCCCGCGGGGGATGTGAAAAACCTGCCCACGGGCTCCAACCCCATAGACTTCGCCTACAGCGTGCACAGCGCCGTGGGGAACAAGATGGTGGGCGCGCGGGTGAACGGTAAGCTGGTGAACATCGATTACGTGATCCAGAACGGCGACCGCATCGAGATCATCACATCCCAGAACTCCAAGGGACCCAGCCGCGACTGGCTGAAGATCGTCAAGAGCACCCAGGCGAAAAACAAGATCAACCAGTGGTTTAAACAGGAATTAAAAGACGATAATATCGTTAAGGGCCGTGAACTGATGGCGTCCTACTGCAAGGCCAAAGGGATCGTGCAGTCGGACATCCAGAAGCCGGAATTTATGCAGTCGGTGATGGTGAAGTACGGGTTCCGCGACTGGGATTCCGTGCTGGCGGCCATCGGCCACGGCGGCCTGAAAGAGGGCCAGGTGGTAAACCGCCTCCTGGAAGAATATAAGAAGAAATACCAGAAAGAAATCACAGACGCGCAGGTTATGGAGGCCATTGAGGGTGCTTCCATGGCGGCGAAGGATCGGTCTGCGCGCCGGAGCGCAAAAAACGGCATCGTCGTGAAGGGCATCGATGATGTGGCCGTGCGCTTTGCAAAATGCTGCAGCCCGGTTCCCGGCGATGAGATCGTGGGGTTCGTCACAAGAGGGCGGGGCGTCACCATTCACCGGACGGACTGTGTCAATATGATCCACATGCCTACGGAGGATCAAGTGCGCCTGATCGAGGCGGAGTGGCAGGCTGCCGCGGCGGATGTATCCGGGCGGTTCCTGGCGGAGATCAAGATCTTCGGCAACAACCGCACCGGGCTTCTGGTGGACATTTCCAGAATTTTTACGGAGCGCAAGATCGATGTGCTGAGCGTGAACTCCCGCACCAGCAAGCAGGGCACCGCCACCATCGCCATGTCCTTTGAGGTGGAGAGCCGGGCGGAGCTGGACTCCCTGATCGGGAAGATCCGGCAGGTGGAGAGCGTGCTGGACATCGAGCGCACCACGGGCTGACAACCGGTGCCGGAAAAAACGGCAGGCAGGGAAGACGCTGACCTGTCTGAAATTCCGGGGAAAAGTGCGCAGCGGAGTATAATGCAAAAAGATAAGGAGGGGTACGATGGGGAAACTGATGGTGGAATACAGAACGATCGGCATGGTGGGAACCAATGTGTACCTGGCCATGAACACGGAGACGAACGAAGCTTTTCTCGTGGATCCCGCGGATGGGGCAGAGCGGATCGAGGAATGGATCGCCCAGAAGGGCGCATCCCTGAAGGCCATCCTGCTCACCCACGGCCATTTCGACCACATCGGGGCGGTGATGCGCTTAAAGAACGACCTGCAGGTGCCAATCTATGCCATGCAGGCGGAACGCTCGGTGCTGGAGGATCCCCTTCTGAACCTTTCCGCCCGGTGGACGCAAGGCGGCGGGTTTACCGTGAAGGCGGACCGCTTTCTCACAGACGGGGCCACGTTCACGGTGGCGGGGTTCGACATCACGGTGTTCCACACGCCGGGACACACCAAAGGCGGGGCGTGCTATTATCTGGCGGAGGAAAAAATACTGTTTTCCGGCGATACCATTTTCTGCGAGAGCATCGGCCGGACTGATTTTCCCACGGGAAATGCCGGGGAGCTTGTGCGGTCCGCGCGGAATGTGCTGGCGATGCTGCCGGACGATGTGGAGATTTTCCCGGGACACGATGCGAAAACAAGCGTGGCGCATGAAAAACGGTATAATCCGTATATCTGACGGCGGAGAGAGCGCATGATCACTGTACAATTCCATAAAAAAGATTATGAATATGATATCCATTCTCTGATAAGAGCGTTTTATCCGGGGGTGGATGTCTCCGTATATCAGGACGGGGAAGAAGAACCGGCCGGATATGAATACAAACTGCAGGTGTTTTACCAGGCGGACAGTATAGAGATGAACTGGCTCTCGGGCCCTGGCGCGCTGCTGGCGTCGGATAAGCGAAAGGCGGCCGACTATGCGGACCGCAAGGCCACGAAAAATCTGCTGAAGGCCATGCTCTATGAGATGCTCAGTAAATTTACGGGGCAGCAGCTTCCCTGGGGGAATCTGACGGGCATCCGGCCGGTCAAGATCGCCATGGGCCTTTTGGAACAGGGATGGAAAAACACCGAGATCGCGGACTATATGCGAAACACTTATTATACCAGCAATGAGAAGACGGCGCTGGCCATCTCCATCGCAAACCGGGAGCGGGCCATCCTGCGGGACATCGATTGCCAGAACGGCTACAGCCTTTACGTGGGGATCCCGTTCTGTCCCAGCATCTGTCTGTACTGCTCTTTCAGTTCCAGCCCCCTGGCTTTGTGGAAAGACCGGGTGGACATCTATCTGGACGCGCTGGTGCACGAGATCGAAGCCTGCGCGAAGATCTGGGCGGACAAACGGCTGGACACCGTATACATCGGCGGGGGCACCCCCACCACACTGAGCCCGGCGCAGCTGGACCGGCTGCTCTCCAAACTGGAAGAACAGTTTGACTGCAGTCATCTGCGGGAGTTTACCGTGGAAGCCGGCCGGCCGGACAGCATCGATGCGGAAAAACTGCGTGTGCTGCGCGCGCATCCGGTGAGCCGCATCTCTATCAATCCACAGACCATGAACGAGCGCACCCTGGAGATCATCGGCAGGCGCCACACGGTGCAGCAGACAAAGGACGCGTTTGCCCTGGCCCGGAGCATGGGGTTTGCCAACATCAATATGGATCTGATCGTGGGGCTGCCCCAGGAGGGCTGCGCGGAAGTGGAACATACCATGCGGGAAGTGACGGCCCTGCAGCCGGACAGCGTCACGGTACATTCCCTGGCGCTGAAGCGTGCGGCGCGGCTGAGCCTGTTTAAGGACTATCAGGACATCAGCTTTGTGAACAGCCGGGAGATCATGGATATGACGGCTAGGTACGCGGCGGAGATCGGAGCGTTCCCCTATTATCTGTACCGGCAGAAAAATATGGCGGGAAATCTGGAAAACGTGGGCTACGCACGGCCGGGCGCGGAGGGAATCTACAACATCCTGATCATGGAGGAAAAGCAGAGCATCCTGGCGCTGGGCGCGGGTGCGGCAACAAAGATCGTGCTGGGAGAGCGGATCGAGCGCATTGAGAATGTGAAGGATATCCGCAGCTACATAGAGCGGATCGATGAAATGATCGAGCGAAAATCAAAGATATTGGAAATGAGAATGTAACGTATGGAAACGAAGAAATATCGGATCATCCGCACGGATATTGAGGCGGAGATCAGGCATGGGATAAAGGTGAGCAATCTGGCGTGCCGCGTGGCGCGGCGGCTTGATCTGCCGGAAGATATGTGTTATCAGCTGGCCGTGGCGGGCCTGGTGCACGACATCGGAAAACTGGAAATGATCAAATATGTGTATCAGAAAGAACAAAGCAGCACATTGCATGTGGAGGAGCTGCGCTACATGCGCACCCATCCGGCGCTGGGGTATGTGATCTTAAACGAGCAGGAATATCCGCCGGAGATCTCGCAGTGGATCCTTTACCACCACGAAAATTATGACGGGAGCGGATATCCGTCGAACCTTGCGGGGGAGAATATCCCTCTGGGGGCGCGGATCCTGCGGGTGTGCGATGTGTTTGCCGCGCTCACGTCAAACCGCTCGTACCGGAAGGCGTTTGATGCGGATACGGCGGTGGAGCTGATGATCGATGAAGTAAAAAATTTTGACATGAAGATCTTTCTTGCTTTCCTGGAAGTGATCCACGCAGACGACTGGGAGACGATCATGCGGGAGGAGCAGGAAGAAGTAGGGACGGAGGAAATTTTATGAATCTGAAAAAGAAACCGGTTACCGGGATGAAAGATATTATGCCGCGGGAGATGGAGATCCGCAATTATGTGATGGGGCTGATCCGCGAAACCTATGGGAGCTTTGGCTTTTCGTCCATCGAGACGCCCTGCGTGGAGCACATCGAGAACCTGAGCAGCAAACAGGGCGGAGAGAATGAAAAACTTATCTTCAAGATCCTGAAGCGCGGAGAAAAATTGAAATTGGAGACAGCCGCGCAGGAGAGCGACCTGGTGGACGGCGGGCTGCGCTACGACCTCACGGTGCCCCTGTCCCGCTACTATGCCTGCAATGCCAACGATCTGCCGGCCCCGTTTAAGGCGCTGCAGATGGGGAATGTGTGGCGCGCCGACCGCCCGCAGCGCGGCCGCTACCGCCAGTTCATGCAGTGTGATATCGACATTCTGGGGGAGCCGTCCATCCTGGCGGAGATCGAGCTGATCCTTGCCACCTCCACACTGGTGGGAAAGCTGGACTTTGAGAATTTTACCATCCGCATCAATGACCGCCGCATTTTAAAAGCCATGGCGGCGTACAGCGGCTTTGCGCCGGAAGATTACGACACGGTGTTCATCATCCTGGATAAAATGGATAAGATCGGCGCGGACGGCGTGGCGGAGGAACTGAAAAAAAGCGGGTTTGCAGAACAGGCCGTGGAGACCTACCTGCGGCTGTTCGACCAGGTTACGGGCGACATCGCCGGTGTGCGCTATTTAAAAGAGACTCTGGCGGATGTGCTGGACGCGCAGGTGGCGCAGGATCTGGAGACCATCATAGAGAGTGTGGAGAAGGTAAAGAACGCGAAATTCAGCATGGTGTTCGACCCCACGCTGGTGCGGGGCATGTCTTACTACACCGGGCCCATTTTCGAGATCAGCATCGATGGGTTTGCCGGCTCCGTGGGCGGCGGCGGGCGCTACGATGAGATGATCGGGCGGTTCACCGGCGTTCAGACGCCGGCCTGCGGCTTTTCCATCGGGTTTGAGCGCATTGTGATGCTGCTCCTGGAAAAAGATTTCCAGGTTCCGGGGAAGGGGCAGAAGACCGCTTTCCTGCTGGAAAAAGGAATGGGGCAGGAGAAGCTTCTGGAGGTGTTCGCCGAGGCGGAAAAACTGCGCGGGGAAGGCGCCTGCGTCAGCATAAACATGATGAAGAAAAACAAAAAATTCCAGAAAGAACAGCTCGCCGCGGAAGGGTACGGGGAGATCCGGGAATTTTTTGCAAAATAAGGGTTTATGATTCTGTCGGCTCGGTGTCGCTCTGTTCCTCAGCAGAAAGACGCTGGATCGCGTTGTTCACACCGCCCAGGATGGCGTCCGCAAAGTCTTCGTCCAGGAGAACATCCCAGGTGTAGCCGTTATTCATCAGCGAGATGGTGATAGTATCTGTACTGCCGGATGCGCTGGCCTGTAACTCGGCCAGAAGGTATTCGGCAGTTTTTTGCGCGATCTCCTCATCGGTGGCGCGGATGGACTCCGTGGTCTTGGCGTATTCCAGCAGGGAGGCGCGGCAGCGCTCCAGCACGCCGGACAGATCCGGGCTGGTGATCTTCACCTCGGCGGTGGCGTATGTATTTTCCTGAGAGACAGACAGGATCTCATAGGAAAAATGTTCCGCCAGCTGTTCGGCCAGCGCGTCATCGATCTGCGGGGCCAGGCTGCTGCCAGTGTTGAAGACATCCTCCAGATCCAGATAGTTTTTCCACTCCTCCGCGGTGAAATCGGCGAAGGGAGAGAGGGTACATTCCAGCACTTCCTCCGGCGGGAGAAGGTAGGGATCCCGCAGATAGGACACCAGCCCTCCGGCCAGCGCGTCCTCCAGCTCCGCGCTCTCCTGGATGACCCAGGAGCGGTTCACATACGTCAAATTGACAACCGTCTCCTTCGTGACCGTGGGATAGGTGTTTTCCTCCAGGCATTTTTTCATCAGCGCAAAAGAGGAGGCAAGGCCCTCCTGATCCGTTCCCTCCTGTGAGACGGAGGTTCGGATCAGTTCCCTGCACAGGTCTTTGGCCAGCATGTGCGCATCCAGGTTTGTGATCTCCAGGTTTACGGTGGCGGTGGTCTCATCATCGCTCACCGCGGAGGAGAGGATGCGATATTTAAAATTTTTAAAAAAGAGTTTTACGGCTTCCGTGGTCTCCGCTCCGATCTCCAGAGGAGCGGTGTGCGACATCCGTATATCTTCGTAGGACACAAAGGCTTTGATGGCCGGTTCGTCCAGTTTCTGTATCAGATCCATTTCCCGGCGCACAGCCTTTTCCGGACCGGCATAGCCGCACCCGGTCAGAAGGAACGCCATCAGAAGAAGCACCTGTACAAAAAGAGCTTTTTTTCCCATATGTTCTCCTTAAAATTCCTTTTTCAACCATATCTGGTAGTTGCTGAGCCTATTGTATATAAAAAATGCAGGAATGTCAAATTTTTCTATAAAAAGAGATGAAAATGATGTCAGTTGGACTTTACATACGAATGATTCTTAAGAATCTTAAAAATCTGTGAACTTGAAATTATCTAGTGCATTGGCGGGGGAAATATGATAAGATACTATGATAGGAAGGGGATGCACACACAATGAAGAAAAAATTTTTGATTGTGTTTTTGATCATATTGCTGGCCGCCGGCGCCGGATCTGCTGTGTGGTACTTTAAGTTCCGGGACGACAGCGGCGCGGCCACATCGGAAAACGCGGTGTTTGTAGATTCGGTGAAGACCATCACGGGCCTTGGGGGAAATGGCCTGGTCACCCGGTTCTCCGGGGTGGTGGAACCGCAGAAGACGGTGGGCGTGGAAGTGGCCAGCGGCATGAAAGTGAAGGATACCTATGTGACGGTGGGCCAGGAAGTAGATGTGGGCACGCCTCTTTTTTCGTACGACACGGACGAGGCACAGGACAGCATCACACAGCTGGAGATCGACATCGAGAATTACGATATCGACATTGAATCCACGCAGGCGCAGATCGCGCAGTACGAGAAAGAGCGGGCGCAGGTTTCCGAGTCGGAGAAGCGGGCCTACACCACCTCCATTATGACGGCGGAAAATTCCATACGCCGGGCGGAATACAACAAAAAGAGCAAGCAGGCCGAGCTGGAGAGCCTGAAAAAGCAGGTGGCGAACGCGCAGGTGACAAGCGAGCTTCAGGGCGTGGTGAAATCCATCAACAAAAACAACAGCGGCTCGGACGACGGCAGCAGTATGGACGGCGGCTACACCAGTACGTCAGATGAAAATTCCAACGCGTATATCGTGATCATGGCCACCGGGGAATACCGGGTAAAGGGCACGATCAACGAGATGAACGTCTATGATATCCAGGAGGGGATGGATGTGATCGTCCGCTCCCGCGTGGACGAGTCGGTGATCTGGAAGGGCTACATCTCCACGATCGATATGGAAAATGCCACACAGAATCAGAACAATATGTATTATTCCAGCAGCGACTCCTCCTCCAATTCCAGCTCCTACCCGTTTTACGTGGACATGGAGGACTCCACGGGGCTGATGCTGGGGCAGCACGTGTATATCGAGCGGGACGAGGGCCAGACCGAGGAGCGCTCCGGCATGTGGCTGGATTACTATTATCTGATCACGGACGAGAACGATGCGGTGACGCCCTACGTGTGGGCGGCAAACGACAAAGACAGGCTGGAGCGCCGCCAGGTGGTTCTGGGAGAGTATGATAACGACCTGGAGCAGTATGAGATCAAAGACGGGCTCACGGTGGACGACTACATCGCGTTCCCCGCGGAAGATCTGCAGGAAGGCCAGCCCGTCACGAAAAATTCGGATATGATGTCCGGCAATCCGGAGGATCTGCTGGATATCGGCGGCGAGGAAATGCTGGACGGCGGCGAAGAAGTCTTTGACGACGGGGAAGTCTTTGACGGCCAGGAGGTCTTTGACGATGGGGACGCCTTTGACGACGGCGAGGTTTTTGACGCCGGGGCTTTCGATGACGCCGGGGACTTTATGGAAGCTGACGGCGAAGACTTTTAAGACAGAGCCGTAAAAAGAAGGAAACCGGGGGCCGGAAAGAGTCGCCCCGCGGATGGAGTGAATGGAAATTATGAGCGACATGGTGCTGCAGCTGGACAATATCTATAAAGATTACATAAGCGGAAAAATGGTTGTGCCGGTTCTGAAGAACGTGTGCCTGCATGTGCAGGAGGGCGAATACGTGGCGATCATGGGGCCTTCCGGGAGCGGAAAGTCCACCCTGATGAATATTATCGGGTGCCTGGATGAACCCACCAAAGGTACCTTTCTCTTAAACGGAAAAAATGTGCTGGGCCTCTCGGAAAACGAGGTGGCGGACGAGCGGCTGCACAATATCGGCTTTGTGTTTCAGACCTTTCAGCTGCTGCCCCGACAGACGGCGCTGGATAACGTGGCGCTTCCGCTGATCTATGCGGGGGTGTCCAAAAAAGAGCGCAGAAAGCGGGCGGCTCAGGCGCTGGAGAAAGTGGGTCTGGCGGAACGTGTGGACTTTCTTCCCACGCAGCTTTCCGGCGGACAAAAACAGAGGGTGGCCATTGCCCGCGCCATGGTAAACAATCCAAAGATCCTGCTGGCGGACGAGCCCACGGGCGCTCTGGATTCCAAATCCAGCATCCAGGTGATGGAGCTGTTCCAGAAATTGAATGACGAGGGCGTTACCGTTGTGATGATCACCCACGACTCAGACGTGGCGCATCACGCGAAGCGCATTGTATATATTTTTGACGGCGAGCTTTCGGAGGAACGGAGGTAGCGTATGAAAAAAAAGAAACGTTTCAAAACAGTGATCATCGTGCTGGTATTGCTGGCCGGGATCGGTGTGGGCGGCTACTACGGCGTGCGCCATTATATGGCGAGCCGCGCTCAGAATGTGCCGGTCACCCCCGTGTCTATGCTGAACGGCGCGGACTGGATCCAGTATTATAACGACACCAGCACCTACGGCACGGTGGTGTCGGATGTGAGCCAGCAGATCTATGTTCCCAGCGAAAAAGTGGTGAACGAAGTTTTTGTGGAGCAGGGCGATGAGGTGAAAGTGGGCGACAAGCTGCTGAGCTATGACACAACGCTCCTGGAGCTGGACAAGGAATTGCAGGATCTGACGGTGCAGGAACTGGATCTGGAGATCGAGTCGGCAGAGGCGGACCTGAAAAAGCTGAAAAATACCACGCCCGTGGCGGCCTCCCAGAGAGAACCGGCGGATTTTGTGGGGCCGGATTTCAGCGCGCCGGAGGAAGACGATGATACCATGGCCAGCATGATACCGGCAGACAGGAACATGTTGGCCAGCCAGGATTTGGCGCAGTCCGCGGCGGAGACAGCGGGCGTGCAGCCCATCGCAGAGACAGCGAGCGAAGCAGTGCAGCCCATCGCAGAGACAGCGGGCGAAGCAGTGCAGCCCATCGCGGAGACAGCGGGCGATGCAGTGCAGCCCGCAGCAGATAATGGTGCGGGGCAGCCAGCGGACGGCACAACAGACGGCGCAGGCCAGCCAGCAGACGGCACAACAGACGGCGCAGGCCAGCCCGCGGACGGCACAACAGACGGCGCAGGCCAGCCCACGGACGGCACAACGGACGGCGCGGGCCAGCCCACAGACGGCACAACGGACGGCGCAGGCCAGCCCGCAGACGGCACGACAGACGGTGCGGGGCAGCCAGCGGACGGCACAACGGATGGCGCGGGGCAGCCCACAGACGGCACGACAGACGGTGCGGGGCAGCCAGCGGACGGCACAATAGACGGCGCGGGCCAGCCCACAGACGGCACGACAGATGGCGCGGATGCGCAGCAGGAAACCGAGGAAGTGGAGCAGGTGCTGCAGGGGGGCGATGCCCTTCCCATGGAAGACTTCCCCAGCCTGCCGGTGGACAACGGGAACGCCGCGCTGGGCGAGCCTGATCGCCCCAGAATGAACCAGAGCCTGCTGGATTTCTTCTCCCGCGTTTGCGTGAAGGAGACACGACAAAAAGAAGACGAGAATGGGGAAGCCGCAGGAGAGGAAGAAGTACTCCTTCTGGATACCGACAGACAGGAAGAAGAAAGCGCAGAAGTGATGCGGGCGGATCTGACCGGGACGGCCGCGAAGGTGATCCTGCATTTTCAGGAAAAACCGGATGCGCACTTTGCAAAATTAAATACCTATACCATGAGGATCCGGGGGATCACCCTGGCAGAAGACAAGGCGGGGATCCTGTATGCTTTGCCGACAGCCGAAGATGCGGAGAAAGCCGATGCGGATCCGGCACAGGCAATGGATGCGATGGGGATCGGCGGATTCACCCTGATACAGGATGAGGAGCGAAACGATGTGGTGCATTTGACGCTGGCTTTCCATTCGGGGCTGGAAGAAGCACACGCGGTTTCGCCGGAACTGGCGGACGTGTACGCAGAGCTGAATATCACGGCGGATGAGCTGGTGAACGGCGCGCTGACGTTCCGCACCAAAGCAAAAGAAAACGATGTGGACATCCAGGTTGTGAGCGCGCAGCCGGGTGCAGCCGCGACAACTGGCACGGACGGCAGTGAAACAAATGGCCAGGAAAGCAGCGCGGACGGCAGTGAAACAAATGGCCAGGGAAGCGGCACGGATGGCAATGGAACGGACGGTCAGGGAAGCGGCACGGACAGTGGAACGGACGGTCAGGGAAGCGACACAGACGGCAGCGAGACAGACGGTCAGGGAAGCGGCACAGACGGCAGCGAGACAGACGGCCAGGGAAGCGGCACGGAAGGCAGCGAGACAGACGGCCAGGAAAATGGCACGGAGTCAGAGGCGGGCACGGAGACTGAGACCGAAACAGAGACCGATGTGGAAGTTCTGGCGGCAAACCTGGTGTTCGATGTCACCTGGTACCACGGCACCAACATGGAAAAACGCTGGCCCGATGCGCTGGATATCCGTTTTTACGAGAAGAATGACACTGCGCAGGAGACGCCCCTCTGGTCTGTCACTCTGACGGGCAGCACCGATTTGCCGGAGGACGAGACAGAGACAGACACAGGGGAGATGGAGCCTGCCATAGAGCCGGAGACCGAGGCGCCGGAAATGCCGTCGGACGGCGCGGAAAATGGCGCGGAAGATCTCATGGACGAAATGGGAGAGGCGCTGGAAGAAGACGCGCAGGAAGCACAGAGTGAGGATTCTTCGGAGGAGACGGACGCGCTGCCGGGCACGGTGACGCAGATCATCCCTTCAGAGGAAAATTCATTCAGCAAAACGCACTGGATATCCGACCCGTTCAGCTGGCCAATAGAGCTGCGGAACCCGGAAAACTATACCATGGTGGTAACCCCGCATGGCTCCCTCAGCTACATCCCGCGCATAGAATGGAGCAACACGGATGCGGGCGGGCTGAAGACCTGCAGCATCTTCCTGACCTACCTGGAACCGGAGGAGTCTCCGCTTATCAAGCTGGAACCCCTGGAGGAACTGGACTACTGGAGCGGCGAGGGCGGCCGGTATTACAAGGGCAGCGGCACGAAAGAAGATCCGTTCGTGTTCTTCTGCATAGACGGCGCCACCATCAAGAGTTCCTTTGTAAACTGGGTGATGGGCTTTAATGAAGACGGCACGGAGCGCGTGAAAGAATTTGACGGCACGGAGCGCATGGGATATTATGTGGTGCTGGAGATCCGTGAATCAGATTCCATCACCGGCGCATTTATCCGCAGCGTGAGCCTGGACGGCACCATCCGCATGGACTATGGTTTCGCGCCGAACGTATACTGGATCTTCTCCAGCGACACCGGTATGGTGCGCTACGAGGAAGAAGTGGACGATCCCATGGAAGACATGGGAGATGTGGACTGGGGCGACATCGGCGAGGGCTACACGGCGGAAGAACTGGAAGTGGCGATCGCGGATAAGGAGCGGGAGATTCGCCGCCTGAATCTGAGCAAAAAAGAGGCGGAGATGAAACTGCGCCAGTATGAAAAAGAAATGGAGCAGTCCACGGTGGTGAGCTCTGTGGACGGCTATGTGGAGTCGATCGACGGAAATATCGGCGGTTCCAGGGCCTATATGGTGGTGAACAGCCAGGGCGGGCTTTACCTGCAGACCACAGTGAGCGAGCTCAACCTGGATTCCGTGGAAAAGGGAGATG
>CANRKY010000008.1 GCA_947631355.1 uncultured Marvinbryantia sp. | reverse complement strand
ATAAGAAAGCGAAAGTCCGAGATGGGTTTCATAACCCCGTTGGTGCCTTTCGCAGAAAGGCGGTTTATAGATATGAAAGAGCCTGCACAGCAGTATTTAGATACAATTGAACAATTGCAATCTAGGATTCAGGTTCTTATGGACGAAAACCGACTTTTGAAGCAACGCATGGATGAAGCAGGTGTTTCATATGCCGATATAGTATCTGATTGTGATGAAGTTTCGGAAGAATTATATGATCCCGATCAGGGAGCTCGTATTAGAAGATTTGAAGTTACTGATAAGGTTGCAAATGATTTCTTTATGATGTTCTGCCGTGGCAGGAAGGATGTGTACGACCTTCGCTATACAAATCCAAAGACCGGAAAAAACGGATACTATACACAATGCTTTAATCGGTGGGATCCATGTTGCCATTATAAGATAAAAGATGGTGTTCGCTGTAAGGATTGTGAGTTTAGAGCATACAAGCCTGTTACTTTGTCGCTTATCAAGGCTCATATGAAGGGGCTGGATCAAAATGGAAACGATGTTGTAGCAATATATCCGATGCTTGAGAATAATCTTTGTCAGTTACTGGTATTTGACTTTGATAATCATGCAAAAGGTGCAGAGCAGGATGACTATGCAAATATTGAGGATGGCTGGAAAGAAGAAATAAATGCGTTGCGGCGCATTTGCAAGAATTTGAATGTGGATGCTTTAGTAGAGCGGTCAAGATCGGGGCGCGGGGCGCATTTGTGGATATTTTTCAAGGAAATGATTCCTGCCAGACTGGCGAGAAGATTTGGTTTTGCGCTGCTTGAGAAAGGTGCCGAATCTGTTAATCTGAAGTCGTTTAAATATTATGATCGCATGATACCAACTCAGGATGTTCTTCCTGAGGGAGGTCTTGGAAATGTTATTGCTCTTCCGCTGCAGGGGATGGCGCTGAAGAACGGGAATAGTGCCTTTGTCGATGAAAATTGGAATGCATATGAAGATCAGCTGAAAGTTCTTGCCGGGACAAAACGCTTGACTAGACAGGAGATAGAGGACTACCTCTCTCTATGGTATGGGGCAGGCACTGTAGGCGAAGACGATGTGAATGAAACTCCATGGGATAAGAATTCAGAGATTGAATTAGGAGGTGTAAAGGGTGTGGTTCACATCGTACTTGCTGATCGAATATACATAGATTCTACGGGGATGTCTAATAAGACAAAAAGGCAGATCCGTCGTATGGCGACATTTTCCAACAAGCAGTATTTTCAGAATCAGGCTATGGATATGCCAAATTATGATGAATCCAGATTCATTTATCTTGGGAGCGATGAAGGAAAATATATTGTTTTACCTCGCGGACTCCGGGAGGAAATTCTAAGGAAGTTTGATAAAGCAGGGATCAGGTATAAGATTGAAGATAAGAGAACCGAAGGGCGGAAATTAAATGTTTCATTTAAAGGTGAGTTGCGTGAATCACAGATTCCAGCTGTGGAAGTTATGCTTGAAAATGATACCGGCATATTGCATGCAGCAACGGCATTTGGAAAGACGGTTGTTTGCTGTGACATAATCGCAAGAAGAGGAGTAAGCACCTTGATACTTGTAGACAGGGCGGATCTGATGAATCAGTGGCTCAAATGTTTGGATAGGTTCTTGGATATTAAGGAGGAACTGCCGGAATATCAGACCAAGACCGGACGCACAAGAAAAAGAAAAACTCTGATCGGAAATCTTCAGGGAGCGCATGATACGATGACCGGAATAGTGGATGTGGCTATGATACGGTCCTTAAAGAAAAAAAACGGATTTCATCCGATGCTGAAAGAGTATTCATTAGTTTGCTTTGATGAATGTCATCACGCTGCTTCAGACAGTGCAATAGAGATACTTCAGGAGATAAATGCGAAGTACGTGTACGGCGTAACTGCAACACCAAAACGCGGCGATGGTAAGGAAAAGATAAATGAGTTTTTGCTCGGTCCTGTTAGGTATCGTTTTACGGCAAAGGACAGAGCCGCGGAACAAAACATCGATCATCTGGTATATCCGCGTTTTACAAGGACAGTGAGGCCGCATCATTTGTCAAAAACACCATATGGCAATGATGCCTATGAACTAATCAGGAATAATGATGTTCGTGACGAGCAGATTATCAGGGATGTGGCAAGTTGCGTTCAGGCTGGAAGAACCCCGGTCGTGTTGACAAAATATGTTGATCATGCAAAAAAACTTTCTGAAAGGCTTAAAGTATATGCTGACAGACTGATTTTGCTGACAGGGGCAGATGGTACCAAAGCACGCAGGGCACAGGTAGAAGAATTGAACAATGTAGATGATTCTGATAGTCTTATCCTTGTGGGCACAGGCTCTTTGCTTGGAGAAGGGTTCGACTTTCCAAGACTCGATACTCTGTTCATGGCAACGCCTGTTTCAGGTGAAAATGTTGTGGAACAGTATGTTGGACGTCTTAACAGGGATTATGACGGTAAAGAAAACGTCATCGTCTATGATTACGTGGACAGCCACATTCCAAAGTTCGATAAAATGTATGCTGCAAGACTAAAGGCGTATAAAAAGATTGGTTATGAACTCTGCGTAAATATAGATGGCGAAAAGCAGAAAGCAAATGCTATCTACGATATAGAAAACTATGCAGAAACTTATTGGAGAGATCTTGAAGAAGCAAAATCGACAGTAATTGTTTCAAGTCCGAGATTGAATAATCAAAAGGTAAGCCGTATTATCTCCACTCTTGGTGACCGGCAGGAGCTGGGTGTTAAAGTAACAATTGTAACATGGCATCCGGATGCTTACAAATATGGCAGGGATGATGTTCGGATGGAACTTATGGAAAGACTTCGCAAGGCCGGTTTTGAAATCAGACTTGTGAAAGAGTCTTGTGAGCATTATGCCGTAATCGATAATGAGATTGTCTGGTATGGAAGTATGAACTTGTTGTCCAAGGAAGACGCAGAGGATAATCTGATGCGGGTATGCAGTAAGGATATCGCCGCAGAGCTTTTGGAGATGACATTTTGTTCTGAAATGGATATGCAGGAATGGTGAGTATGTGAGTATGGATGTACGAGAAGCCACTGAGGCAAATCTGCGAATGACTGAACCATATTGGATGAAAGGAAGCATATAAGGTGCTGGCTCAATGATCAGATTGACTAAGAAACAGATTAAAAAATAATGAATGAAAAGATAATTAGATTTTGGCTGTAGGATCGTGAAAGGATTATCAGAACAATGAGTGATAGATTAGATATCAGATTACGCCCGATACAACAAGACAGTATAACAGACAAAGAAAATCATTTTGCTTTGAAAAAATCGGTAGCAATTTTAAAAAATTATGATCGGGATAATAAAGAAGAACTGAATGAATGGTTATGGAAGGATGCTTTTAAAAATAGAAACAGGATATGTTATGTAATTGAAAAGATGCCAGGTACAGTGTATTGCGGGGAATGTGCAGTGCAGAATATTTCCGATGAAATTCCTGAAATTGAAATTGAATTAATGAAGGAATGTCAGGGAAAAGGTATTGGATATCTTGCAATTATTGATATGTTAAACAAGCTTCTATCAGACTATGGAAAAGAAGATTATTGCGTAAAAATTGAACCAGATAATTATGCGAGTCGTTTTTTATTTGAAAAGCTAGGAGGGAAGCCTGCCGGGGTATCAAAGGATGATACCATATCGGCTGAGAGGGTGGAACTGTTTACAGAGCGCAGTATGTATCTGTTAGATCGAGATTTGGAAGAAACAGCAAAAAAATTTGGGGTAGAATCAAAAACCCTACTGACCCACTTTTTGGTTTATAAAATAAATATAAATGATATAAACGAAAATTATGATGAAATGCATAGTCCGATCAATCATAGAGAAAGAATAGACTGGCCAAGAAACTTAACGAAAGAAAAGTATAAAGAAACGCTTCTGGAATTTATAGATGAATTGAAGCAGATAAAAGGAACGATAACAAAAGAAGAACTGCTTGCAAAAATAAACGAGATGGAGAAGAAATGGGCGAAGCGTGTGGATGATCTGTGTGAACGCATAGCTTCACAATAAACGGTATCCGCTGCGCCCATCCTGCCGCACCGCATGTCAAAGGCATTCCGGCAATATGTCGATCCCGCCTACATAGACCGCCGCCACATCCAGCGCGCGGTCAAGCAGCACAACGTCCGCATCCATGCCGGTTTCGATGAACCCCTTGTGGTCGGACACGCCGATCACCTTTGCGGGATTTTCTGTAAAGAGCGGCAGGATATCCGCCAGGGGACGCCCGGTAAACTGCAGCAGGTTCTGCAGGGCCTGGTGGTGCGTGAGCGTGCTGCCCGCACGCACATCGGCGGAGGCAAGCCGCGCATCGCCGTCTTTTACGATCACATCATTCACGCCCAGCTTATAATTGCCGTCCGGCAGACCGGCGGCCATGATGGAGTCGGTCACGGCAACCACCCGGTCCGTGCCTTTTATTTTTAAGAGCAGGCGCACCATGCCGGGGTGCAGATGGCGGCCATCGCAGATCGCCTCGCAGTACAGGTCAGATTCCAGAGCCGCTCCGGCGATGCCGGGCGCGTGGTGGTGCAGCGGGCGCATAGCGTTGAAAATGTGTGTGGCGGAAACTGCGCCGTTTTGGATGGCTCGCATGGCGGTGTCATAATCCGCGCCAGAATGGCCGATGGACACACGGATCCCCATGGCCGAGATTTCCGGGATCGCTTCCGTGACATTTTCCACTTCCGGGGACACGGTGATGTAGCGGATATCTCCGCAGGCCCGCCGCTGGTAGGCGCGCAGCAGCTCCATGTCCGCCTGCCTCAAAAGATGCTGCGGCATGGCGCCCCGATATTCCGGAGAGAGAAAGGGCCCTTCCAGATGGATCCCCAGAAGATCTGCTCCCCTGTGGGGCATTTTTTTGTGTGCCAGGTACTGATCAATGCACCAGTTGGTCTTTTCCACGGTGTCCGTGAGGATGGAACAGAGCCACGAGGTAACGCCGTTCTTTGCCGCAAAGCGGCAGACTTTTTCCAGGTCATCGGCGGACGCGCTGTTTACATCCACGCCCACAGCGCCGTGGGTGTGGATATCCAGAAAGCCGGGAACCACGTACATGCCCGCGGCGTCCACCACGGCGGCGCCATCGGCGATGATGGGAGAAATGTCCGCATCCGGCTCCAGCACGGTGATCCTGCCGTCTGCGAGCAGCAGATTTTCAGATGTAAATGTGTGGTTTCGGTATACAGAACCGTTTCGAAGCAGCGTACATGCCATGGAGATGCCCTCTTTCTTTTTTTCTTCCAGTATAGCATGTTTTGCATATGATTGCCATTTTTTGATAGCCGCATTTTACACCCGGTCCTGTTTTCTATTGCTTTCTATTTCCATATCCTATTGCTTGCTATTTCCATATCCCATCTTGACGTTCGGCCTGTTCCGCTTTATAATAAACTGGCAGTGACAGAAAAAGCTATCTGCAGCAAGAAAATATAAAAAAGAATACCATAATAGGAGGTCAGATTCATGGCAGAGGTAAAAAAAGAAATGCTGATCGGTGAAATTCTTCAGTTGGATCCGAACATGGCGGCTGTGCTGATGGGAAGCGGCATGCACTGCGTAGGGTGCCCGTCTTCACAGATGGAATCGCTGGAGGAAGCCGCGATGGTGCACGGCATCCCCACAGATCTGCTGGTGGCAAGACTCAATGCCTATCTGGAGAGCGTTGGGAAATAAAACACGGAAAAATAAAGGGCCGGGCCGTACAAGCGGTGCGGCCCTTTTCGCGGCTTTTTGCTGCCTTCTGTCAGTCCTTTTGCTGTGAGCGATCTGCGGGCCTTTTGATGGCCTTTTGATGTGCCTCCTGATGTGAGCGATTTTTATTGCTTAATATGCCCGAAAATGATACAATATCCGTAAAGCAGGAAAACAATGCAGCGTCCATAAAGCAGGAAAACAATGCAGCATCCATAAAGCAGGAAAACAATGCGGCATCCGCAAAGCAGGAAAATGATATAGTATCCAAAAAGCAGAAAAACCGCACCATGTGAGACAAGAGCGGAAATGGAAAGAGGCGTACACGATCAGATGCAGACCATCTTTGCAGATATGAGAACAGGGATTGATAAAGAGCAGATGGCCCGGGCGGGAGAGATCCTGCGCTCAGGCGGGCTGGTGGCGTTCCCCACGGAGACAGTGTATGGCCTGGGGGCAAACGCGCTGGACGCGGACGCCGCCGCGAAGATCTATCGCGCCAAGGGCAGGCCGTCCGACAATCCCCTGATCGTTCACATTGCGGATATGGAGGCGCTGTATCAGATCGCGGCGGAGGTGCCGGAGAAGGCGAGAGCACTGGCCGCCTGGTTCTGGCCGGGGCCGCTCACCATGATCTTCAAAAAGAAGGACTGCGTGCCGAAGACTACCACCGGCGGGCTGGACACCGTGGCGGTGCGGATGCCGGATCACGCGGTGGCTCTGCAGCTGATCCGTGAGGGCGGAGGCTTTGTGGCCGCGCCAAGCGCCAACGCATCCGGCCGCCCCAGCCCCACAAAGGCGTCCCATGTGGCGGAGGATATGGCGGGAAAGATCGACATGATCATAGACGGGGGCGATGTGGGGATCGGCGTGGAATCCACCATTTTGGATCTGAGCGGAGACATCCCCATGATCCTGCGGCCCGGCTATGTCAATCAGGACATGCTCCAGAAAGTGATCGGAGAAGTGACGGCGGATCCCGCGCTCTTTTCGGCGGATCCCAAAGAACCGCCCAAAGCGCCGGGCATGAAATATCGCCATTACGCGCCGAAGGCCGAGATGCTGATCGTGGAGGGAGCGCAGGAGGCGGTGGTTTCTCACATCCGCCGTCTGGCGCAGGAAGAACTGGAAAGAGGCGGAAAGCCGGGCGTCATAGCATCGGAGGAGACAAAAGAGCACTATGCGGGCATCGTGCGCTGCATGGGCAGCAGGCAGGATGAACTCAGTATTTCCCGGCATCTGTACGCGGTGTTGCGCGAGCTGGATGAGCAGAACGTGACAAAGATTTTTTCGGAGGCGTTTGACACCCCGGTCTTAGGACAGGCGATCATGAACCGTCTGCTCCGGGCGGCGGGGCACCAGATCGTGAAAGTTTAGGAAGGGAGAGCAAATGAAAAAATATGATAAACTGACATTTATCAGCCGCAGCGATACGTGCCGCGCACCCATGGCGGAAGCGCTGCTGCAGACAAAGCTGCTGCTGGAAGATATCATTGTGGACTCCAGAGGGATGATCGTGCTTTTCCCGGAACCCATCAATCCGAAGGCGCAGGAAGTGATGGGCCAGAACGAGCTTTCCATGCAGGATCACGAAGCCATACAGCTTACCAGAGATGACTTTGACGACCGCACCTTAATGCTCACCATGGAACTGGAACAGAAAAATAAAATTCTGGAGACTTACCCGGCGGAGGCAAAAAACGTGTACACCATCGCGGAATACTGCGGGCGTACGGGGGACGTGGAAAGTCCGCTGGGCAAAGATATTTCGGCCTACGCCGAGTGCTTTTCCATATTAAAAGAAATGATCGAAAAACTGGCGGAAGTCATTAAGGAGGAGGATGAAAAATGATCGCGATCGCGAGCGACCAGGGCGGATATGCCCTGAAACAGGATATCATGAAACATTTGGACGAGAGAGGGCTTGCCTACAAGGATTACGGGTGCTACAGCGAGGCGTCCGTGGATTATCCCATCTACGCGCGCAAGGTGACAGACGCCATCACGGGCGGGGAATGTGACCGGGGGATCCTGATCTGCGGAACGGGCATCGGCATTTCCATCACGGCGAACAAAGTGAAGGGGATCCGCGCGGCGCTCTGCACAGACTGTTTTATGGCGGAGGCCACGCGCCTGCACAACGATGCAAACATTCTCGCTCTGGGCGGCAGAGTGGTGGGGCCGGGGCTGGCGCTGAAGATTGTGGATACGTTTCTGGACACCCCGTTCTCCAATGAGGAGCGACATAAACGAAGGATTTCTATGGTGGAGGAGTAGCAGACCGCAGGAGAGAAACGCACTGTGACAAAAAACGCACTGTGACAAAAAACGCACTGTGACAAAAAACGCACTGTGGCAAGAACAAGCGCAATGCGTCAAGAAAAATGTACTGCGGCAAATGGCGCGCCAAAGGCGGCCCGCGCAAACATCCGGGAGGGTTGAATATGGCCAGGATATGTGTAATGGATCATCCGCTGATCCAGCATAAAATAGGGATCATACGGAGAGTGGAGACAGGCTCCAGAGATTTCCGCCAGATCATCGGCGAGATTGCCATGCTGATGTGTTATGAGGCGACAAGGGATTTAAAATTGCAGGATGTGGAGATTGAGACGCCCATCTGCAAGACCACGGCGAAAGAATTGCAGGGAAAGAAGCTGGCGGTAGTGCCCATTCTCCGCGCCGGGATCGGCATGGTGGAAGGTATGCTTGCCATGATACCGGCAGCAAAAGTGGGCCATATCGGTCTGTACCGGGATCCGGAAACCTTAAAGCCGGTGGAGTACTACTGTAAGCTGCCCGGCGACTGCGCGGAGCGCGAAGTCTTCGTGGTGGATCCCATGCTGGCAACAGGCGGTTCCGCGGTGGCGGCCATTCAGATGCTGAAAGAAAAGGGCGTGAAGAACATTCGTTTCATGTGCATCATCGCCGCGCCCGATGGCATAGAAGCCATGCAGAAAGCCCATCCCGATGTGGACATCTACATTGGGGCAAAAGACGAGCGCCTGAACGACCACGGCTATATCGTGCCGGGGCTTGGAGACGCGGGGGACCGTATTTTCGGAACCAAGTAGATTTTTTGAAATAGCGCACAGTATCTGCCATACAAAGCAGAGCGCGGCAGAATATGCAGAGCCGCGCCAGCTCGCGCTTTCAGAATGTATCAGAATGTATTAATTAATATCCAGATATTTCTGCAGGGAGCCGAAGTTCCCGCTGTATATGGTCTGCAAAAGCCAGTCCAGCTGGCGCAGAGAGATCAAAAGCTGTTCTTCCGAGATCAGCTTTTTTTCTGTGGCTTCCGCAAGTTCATCCAGATCCACCACTTTTACCGTGCCGTCCGGGTACACCAGCACATCCGCCAGCAGGTCGATGAACACATAGGTGTCTGTGTCCGCATCGTATGTGTGGGTGATGATGTCGCAGTACCAGCAGATCAGCCGGTCGTCGTGATCGAAAAACTTACTCACCTTGATCCCTTTGTCTAGGAAGAAGGCCGACAGCCCGTGGCTCAGCTCTTTTTTGGGGCGGAGAGTCTTCCAGCGGGTGATGATCAGGTTATCCTCTATCCGCAGGATCTCATCGTTCTTCAGCAGCACACATTCGTCCGGGATCAGTCTTTTGCGGTATAAAACAGGTTTGTTCATAGTACGTCCTTTCCGGAGATCGCCGTTAGCAGATACCATTGTGGAAAAAACAGGGCCGCCGCAGTTTGTATTGCGACAGCCCTGCACAGGATGGGCCTTAACCCATCACAACAGTTACGTGATATTCTTTCTTGCCATCCACAGGCGGGATGATGTTTCCTTCCACGGCCTGTCCGTCCACGGTCATGGACACGACGCCTTTCTGCACATGGTTCGGATTCTGCACATCAATGTGGTACGATGCGCCGCGGTACTGGCGGGTCACTTTGAATCCATCCAGTTTAGACGGGATGCAGGGATCCACTTTCAACCCGGTGTAGTCCGGCTGGATACCCAGGATGTACTGGGAGACATTCACAAACGTCCAGGCAGCGGTGCCGGTCAGCCAGCTGTTCTTTGCCTCGCCGTGACGCACCGCGTCCGCGCCGGCGATCATCTGGGAGTACACATACGGCTCCGTGCGGTGGATCTCGCTGATGTCCTCAATGTAAGCCGGGCATGTCCGCTCGTACACCTGGAAAGCGCGGTCGCCTCTGCCGATCACAGTTTCCGCGATGGAGATCCAGGGATTGTTGTGGCAGAAGATCCCGGCGTTCTCTTTGTATCCGGGCGGGTAAGAAGAAATCTCACCCAGGTTCACATAGTATTTTGTGTAGGCGGGCTGCAGCAGCATGATGCCGTATTTCGTATCCAGATATTTCTGAACGGAATCCAGCGCTTTCTCTGCCTCGCCGGTCTTTGCGCCGATGCCTGCGATCACGCAGAAGCCCTGGGGCTCGATGAAGATCTTGCCTTCCTCGCAGTCCTTGGAACCAACTTTCGCGCCGAAGGCGTCATACGCGCGCATGAACCATTCGCCGTCCCAGCCTGCATCCAGCACGGCCTTTTCCATGGCGTCCACTTCTTTCAGAGCGGCGGCTTTCATGTCTTCTTTTCCCATCAGTCCGCAGATCGTGGCAAACTCTCTGCCGTATTTCACAAACATACCGGCGATGAACACGGATTCTGCAACCGGGCCTTCGCTGGGGCCGAATGTCTGGAAGGATTCGCCCGGCACTTCGGAGAAGCAGTTCAGGTTCAGACAGTCGTTCCAGTCTGCGCGGCCGATGAGCGGCAAGTTATGCGGGCCCTTGTGGGTGACGATATAGTTGAAAGAGCGGTTCAGATGCTCAAACAAAGTCTGTGCCTTGCTCTCGTCGTTGTCGAAGGGAACCATTTCATCCAGGATGCTCAGGTCGCCCGTCTCGCGGATGTAAGCGCCGGTGCCGGCGATCAGCCACAGCGGGTCATCGTTGAAGCCGCTGCCGATGTCGGAATTGCCCTTCTTGGTGAGGGGCTGGTACTGATGGTACGCGCTGCCGTCCTCAAATTGCGTGGAGGCGATGTCGATGATACGCTCTCTGGCGCGCTCCGGGATCAGGTGCACGAAGCCCAGCAGATCCTGGCAGGAATCGCGGAAGCCCATGCCGCGGCCGGTTCCGGATTCATAATAGGAAGCGGAGCGGGAAATATTAAATGTAACCATACACTGGTACTGGTGCCAGATATTTACCATGCGGTTCAGTTTTTCCTCGGAAGACTCCAGCGTGTACTTGGAGAGCAGGCGGTTCCAGTCGGCTGCAAGCGCCTCCATCGCCGCGTCTACCTGCGCGTCCGTGCGGTATTTCGCCAGAAGCTCCTGCGCCGGTTTTTTGTTGATCACGCCGGACGCTTCCCATTTTTCTTCCACCGGGTTCTCGATATAGCCCAGAACGAAGATGTAGGATCTGCTCTCGCCCGGAGCCAGTTTTACATTGATCTGGTGGGAGCCGATGGGAGACCATCCGCTCGCGATGGAATTGCCCGCCTTGCCCGCCGTCACAACGGCCGGAGCGGTGGGGGTGCCATACGCGCCCAGGAAGGTGTCGCGGTCGGTGTCGAAGCCGTCCACTTCGGTATTCACAGAATATACCGCATAGTGATTTCTGCGCTCGCGGTACTCGGTTTTGTGGTAGATGTCGGATCCGATCACTTCCACCTCACCGATGCTCAGGTTCCGCTGGAAGTTGGTCATGTCGTCCATGGCGTTCCAGAGACAGAACTCTATGTAGGAGAACACGGAGATTTCCTTCGGCGCGTCGGAGTTGTTGGTCAGCACCAGACGGTTCACCTCGCAGGCGTCCCCCACGGGAACGAAGGCCAGCAGAGACGCTTCCAAGCCATTTTTGGAGGAAGTGAACTTCGAATAGCCCATGCCGTGGCGGCACTCGTAGGTGTCAAGCTCTGTCTTGGTGGGCTGCCAGCCCGGATTCCAGATCACATCGCCGTCTTTGATAAAGTAGTATTTGCCGTTTGCATCGGCGGGTATGTCGTTGTAGCGGTACCTGGTAATGCGCAGCAGTTTGGCGTCTTTGTAGAAGCTGTAGCCGCCGCAGGTGTTGGATACCAGGGAGAAGAAGTCCTGGCTGCCGAGGTAGTTGATCCATGGCAGAGGAGTTCTGGGTGTGGTGATGACGTACTCTTTTTTGGCGTCATCGAAAAATCCAAATTTCATACTTAGCCCTCCATCGTGTGCGTACACTTTTGGGAAAACGATTAAGTGAATCGACAAGTGTACATTTTTCATGCTGCCTACAGTATAGTATAAATCTGTGGGAAAATCAACCGGAAATGCGCAAAGAAGGAAAAATTTGTGGGGGAATCCGGAAAGAATCTGTGAAATTGATAAAAAAGCGGGTGCTCCGGTACGGGATTTTTTATAAATGCAAAGTGCGAAAACGTTTTAGATATAGCGGATTGCACAGTATGGGGCAGGATGCCGGGCGGATCGGTCCGGGAAGGGCGGCCGGGATGTTTTTCTCTTTCGGGCGGAGAAAGAAATAATAGGTTGAAAAATTAAAAAAAATGCACTAGAATGGTAAAGAAATGCTCCGCCGTGAGTAAAAAAGGGCGCAAAAGGCGCTTTGCCGGGCGGCAGCCGGAATGAATTTCGAGGAGTGAGAATATGGCGAAAGACAAGAAGCTAGTGGAAGCGATCACCTCCATGGAGGAGGATTTCGCGCAGTGGTACACCGATGTGGTAAAGAAGGCAGAGCTGATCGACTATACCAGTGTAAAAGGCTGCATGGTCATCAAGCCGGCCGGATATGCCATCTGGGAAAATATACAGCATGAGCTGGACCGGCGCTTTAAGGAGACAGGGGTGGAGAATGTGTATCTGCCCATGTTCATCCCGGAGAGCCTGCTCCAGAAAGAGAAAGACCACGTGGAAGGCTTTGCGCCGGAGGTGGCCTGGGTGACTATGGGCGGGTTGGAGCCCCTGCAGGAGCGGATATGCGTGCGCCCCACATCGGAGACGCTTTTCTGCGATTTCTACGCGAATGATGTACATTCTTACCGCGACCTGCCGAAGGTTTACAACCAGTGGTGCTCCGTGGTGCGCTGGGAAAAGACCACGCGCCCGTTTTTGCGTTCCCGCGAATTTCTGTGGCAGGAGGGGCACACGGCCCACGCCACGGCAGAGGAGGCCGAGGAGCGCACCATTCAGATGCTGAACGTGTACGCGGATTTCTGCGAGGAAGTGCTGGCGATCCCGGTCATAAAAGGAAGAAAGACGGATAAAGAAAAATTTGCGGGGGCGGAGGCCACCTACACCATCGAGTCTCTGATGCACGACGGCAAGGCCCTGCAGTCCGGCACCAGCCACAACTTTGGAGACGGCTTCGCAAAGGCTTTCGGGATCCAGTTTACCGATAAAGACAATGCCTTAAAATATGTGCACCAGACGTCCTGGGGTCTGAGCACCCGCATCATCGGCGCCATCATCATGGTGCACGGCGACAACAGCGGGCTGGTACTGCCGCCCTTTATCGCGCCGGTGCAGGTGATGGTCATCCCCATCCAGATGCAGAAGGACGGGGTGCTGGACAAGGCGAACGAGGTGAGAGAGGCGCTGGCGAAAGCGGGCCTGCGCGTGAAGCTGAACGACACAGACAAGAGCCCGGGTTGGAAATTTTCCGAGCAGGAGATGCGCGGCATACCGGTGCGCATCGAGCTGGGGCCGAAGGACATCGAGGCGGGACAGGCCGTGATCGTGCGCCGCGACACCAGGGAAAAAATCTTCACGCCCATTGAGGAACTGCCGGCGAAGGTGTCCCAGGTGCTGGATGCCATGCAGAAGGAAATGCTGGAGCGGGCCAGAGCGCACCGCGACGCGCACACCTACACGGCTCACAGCTTTGAGGAGCTGAAGGACATCGCGGACAACAAGCCGGGCTTTATCCGGGCCATGTGGTGCGGCTGCCAGGAGTGCGAGGACGCCTTGAAAGAAGAAGCGGGCGTCACTTCCCGCTGCATCCCCTTTACCCAGGAGAAAATAGGGGAAACCTGCGTGTACTGCGGCAAACCGGCGCAGAAAATGGTGTACTGGGGCAAAGCCTATTAAACAAAGCCTGTAAACTTTGAGGGCAGAGCCGTGAATTTTGCGCCTGGAGTATGGAAAACACATGAAATTTACCATTGACAAAGGGAATCAATACGGTTTATATTTATTTCAAATTTATTTGGTGCCTGGCCGGGGCAAAACGCAAAAGGGCCATGGCCGCGCGCCATTTAAAAATTATTATTCAAAAAGAGGAGGACAAGATTATGAAAAAGTTTAACAAAGTGATCGGCGCTGTTGTAGCGGCAGCTATGGTTGCAAGTGCTGTGGCAGTTCCGGCAGCGGCGGAAGAAGGCACGTTTAAGATCGGCGGCATCGGCCCGGTAACCGGCGCGGCAGCTGCATATGGTTCCGCGGTTATGAACGGCGCGCAGATCGCAGTGGATGAGATCAACGAGGCCGGCGGCGTAAACGGCGCGCAGCTGGAGTTCAACCCGCAGGATGACGAGCATGACGCAGAGAAATCTGTAAACGCTTACAACACCCTGAAAGACTGGGGCATGCAGATGCTTCTGGGTTCCGTAACATCCGCTCCGTGTATCGCAGTAGAGGCGGAAGCTGTGAACGACAATATGTTCCTGCTCACACCGTCAGGTACAGCCGTAGAGTGTATCTCCGGCGACAACGCGTTCCGCGTATGCTTCTCTGACCCGGCACAGGGCACAGAGTCCGCAAAGTTCATCGGTGAGAACGGCCTGGCCACAAAGGTAGCCGTGATCTACGACAGCTCCGATGTATATTCTTCCGGTATCTATGATGCGTTCCAGACGGAAGCTGCAAATCAGCCGTTTGAGATCGTTGCTTCCGAGTCCTTTACGGCGGACAGCAAGACAGACTTCTCCGTACAGCTGCAGAAAGCAAAAGATTCCGGCGCAGAGCTGGTATATCTTCCGTTCTACTATAACGAGGCCGCTCTGGTATTCCAGCAGGCAGCAGATATGGACTTCGCTCCGCTGTGGTTCGGCGTGGACGGCATGGACGGCATCCTTTCCGTGGAAGGCTTCGACACCTCTCTGGCAGAGGGCGTAATGCTGCTCACACCGTTCAGCGCAAGCGCTGAGGACGAGAAGACCCAGAGCTTCGTAACAAAATATCAGGATCTGTACGGTGAGGTTCCGAACCAGTTCGCGGCAGACGCATACGATGGCATCTACATCCTGAAAGCTGCTCTGGAGCAGGCCGGCGCGACAACGGATATGGACGCGAGCGCGATCTGCGATGCACTGAAAGCTGCTATGCAGGAGATCACCTATGATGGCATCACAGGTACACAGATCACATGGGGCGCAGACGGCGAGCCGATCAAAGCTCCCATCGCTGTGAAGATCGTAAACGGCGCATACGAGTTTATGTAATTGCGCAGTGATCAATGGTATCGCGACCTGCGATCACATTTTCCTACAGTTGACCCGACAGGGGGTTGCAAAAGCAACCCCCTGTTTTGAAATATAGAGGTGGCCTATGAGTTTCTTATCTTATCTGATCAATGGCATCAGTCTCGGCAGTGTATATGCCATAATCGCACTGGGGTATACCATGGTTTACGGTATCGCCAAGATGCTGAATTTTGCCCACGGGGATGTCATCATGGTGGGCGGCTACGCGGCCCTGACAATGATGCTGAGTCTGAACGCAAATCCCCTGGTGGGAGTGCTGGTGGCAATTGTGGTATGTACAGTGCTGGGTATCACCATCGAGGCGGTGGCATACCGTCCCCTGCGCGGGGCGGCGTCCCCTCTGGCCGTGCTGATCACAGCCATCGGGGTGAGCTATTTCCTGCAGAACATGGTTCTTCTGATCTTCGGCTCCAACCCGAAAAGCTTCCAGTCGGTGGTTCCGCTGCCGGATCTGAAGCTGGCGGGCGGCGCCCTCACGATCACGGCGGAGACCATTGTTACGATCACAAGCTGTATTATCATCATGGTGGTGCTGACCACGTTCATCAATAAAACAAAGACCGGGCAGGCCATGCAGGCCGTGTCCGAGGATAAAGGCGCGGCGCAGCTGATGGGGATCAATGTCAACAAGACTATCGCGCTGACTTTCGCTATCGGTTCCGGCCTTGCCGCCGTGGCCGGTGTGCTGCTGTGTTCGTCTTATCCGTCCCTCTCGCCGTACACCGGCTCCATGCCGGGCATCAAGGCGTTTGTGGCGGCGGTGTTCGGCGGCATCGGCTCCATTCCGGGGGCCATGCTGGGCGGTATCCTGCTGGGCGTGATCGAGATCCTGGCGAAAGCGTACATCTCCTCCCAGCTGGCGGACGCCATTGTGTTTGCCGTGCTGATCGTGGTGCTGCTCGTGAAGCCCACCGGACTGCTGGGCAAGCCGATCCAGGAGAAAGTGTAGGTGACGGGGATGAAAAGTAAGAAAAAGAACTTTCGGAGCAATATCATAACCTATGCCATGGTGATCGCGGCGTTTGTCATCATGCAGATCCTGCGCAGCGCGGGGCATATCTCCAGCCTGTTTGAAGGGCTTCTGGTGCCCATCTGTGTGTATGTGATCCTGGCTGTTTCCCTGAATCTGGTGGTGGGCATCTCCGGCGAGCTGAGCCTGGGGCACGCGGGTTTTATGTGCGTGGGCGCGTTCGCCAGTGCGTTTTTCACCAAATGTCTGCAGAACACCCTCACGGTATCCGGCGTGCGGTTTGCGCTGGCGATCCTGATCGGCGCTGTTGTGGCGGCGGTGCTGGGCATTTTGATCGGCATCCCGGTTCTCCGCTTAAAAGGCGATTACCTGGCTATTGTCACGCTGGCGTTCGGCGAGATCATCAAGAACGTGATCAATGTATTTTATGTGGGCAGAGATATAAACGGGATCCACATTTCCATGAAGGATAAATTTTCCCTGGGCATGGAGGCGGACGGCGAGATGCTGCTCAGCGGCCCGCAGGGGATCACGGGTATCCCGAAAGACTCCAGCTTTGTGGTGGGATTTATCCTGATCCTGATCACCTTGTTTATTGCACTGAATCTGATCAATTCCCGCGATGGGCGCGCCATCAAGGCGATCCGCGACAACCGGATCGCGGCAAGCTCCATCGGCATCAATATCACAAAGTACAAGCTGATGGCGTTCACCATCTCAGCGGCGCTGGCGGGTATGGCGGGCGCGCTGTATTCCCACAACCTGGCCACACTGCAGGCGTCGAAGTTCAACTTTAACACATCCATCCTGGTGCTGGTATTTGTGGTGCTGGGCGGCATTGGAAATATCCGCGGCTCGGTGATCGCGGCGGTGATCCTCACGGCGCTGCCGGAACTTCTGCGCGGCCTGGCGGATTACCGTATGCTGATCTACGCCATTGTGCTGATCGTGATGATGCTCTTTAACTGGGCGCCGAAGGCACTGGAGTGGCGGGAACGCTATCTGGGGCGCTTCTTCAAAAAATCTGCGAAGGAGGGCGAATAATGGCACCGATGCTGGAAGTAAAAAATCTGGGAATTTCCTTTGGCGGTCTGCGGGCCGTAAATGCGTTTGAGATGACCATTCAAAAGGGCGAACTCTACGGGCTGATCGGGCCGAACGGTGCCGGGAAGACCACGGTGTTCAATCTGCTCACCGGCGTGTACAAACCCAGCGAGGGCATTGTGAAGCTGGACGGGGAGGACATCACGGGCAAGCCCACCATAGAGATCAACAAGCACGGCATAGCCAGAACGTTTCAGAATATCCGTCTTTTTAAGGATATGTCTGTGCTGGACAACGTGAAGGCCGGCCTGCACAACGATTACAAATATTCCACGGTAGCGGGTATTTTCCGCCTGCCTTCCTACTGGAAAGTGGAAAAAGAGATGGACGAGCGCGCCATGGAGCTTCTGCAGGTGTTCGATCTGGACGGCGAGGCGGATTACCTTGCCTCGAACCTGCCCTACGGCAAACAGCGGAAGCTGGAGATCGCCAGAGCGCTGGCCACAAATCCGAAGCTGCTGCTCCTGGACGAGCCCGCGGCGGGCATGAACCCGCACGAGACGGCGGAGCTGATGGAGACCATCCATTTTGTGCGCGACCGATTCGACATGACGATCCTTCTGATCGAGCATGACATGAAGCTGGTGGGCGGCATCTGCGAGAAACTGACGGTGCTGAACTTCGGAGAGGTGCTCTGCCAGGGCGCCACCGCCGATGTTCTGAAGGATCCGCAGGTGATTACCGCGTACCTGGGAGAATAGGAGGGGAAAGAGATGGCAATGCTTGAAGTGAAAGACCTGGAAGTGTATTACGGCATGATCCAGGCGATCAAGGGAATTTCTTTCCAGGTGAACGAGGGCGAGGTCATTGCGCTGGTCGGCGCAAACGGCGCCGGGAAGACCACGATCCTCCACACCATCACCGGGCTGTTGAGCCCCAAAAAAGGCAGCGTGATCTTTGAGGGGAAAGACATCACCAAAATCCCCGCCCACAAGATCGTATCCCTGGGCATGGCCCATGTGCCGGAGGGGCGCCGGGTGTTCGCGCAGCTCACCGTGTACCAGAATCTGATGATGGGGGCCTTTACCCGCACAGATAAAAACGAGATCGAGGAGAGCCTGCGGGCGGTGTACAAGCGTTTCCCACGCCTGGAGGAGCGGAAAAACCAGGTGGCGGGCACACTGTCCGGCGGCGAGCAGCAGATGCTGGCCATGGGGCGGGCGCTGATGTCCAAACCCCGCATTATTCTGATGGACGAGCCCTCCATGGGGCTGTCACCGATCCTGGTGAACGAGATCTTTGATATCATCCAGAGCGTGAGCGCCGGCGGGACCACGGTTCTGCTGGTGGAGCAGAACGCGAAAAAAGCGCTGTCCATCGCGAATCGCGCGTATGTGCTGGAGACCGGCAAGATCGTGCTGGACGGCGATGCGAAAGACCTGCTGAACGATGATTCCATCAAGAAGGCGTACCTGGGAGAGTAAATCGTAAACATAAACTCTGGGATGGGAATAAAAACGTTGACATCAACCCGTCCTGTGTATTATAATATCATTATAAAGAAGCGCCAGACATCCGGTTCAAAGCCGATGCGGCTGCTCTTTAATAGGGTTTGTTAAGCTGCGTTACCGCAGCCGCCCATCCCGCTTTGCCGAGCTGGATGGGCTTTTTCTTTTTCGTCTTCTTTGCATCGATATGTATGAATACGCTATAAGGCGAATGAGCCTGTCTGCAGTATCCACCACCGCAATGACCAGAAGCAGATTTATCTCGAACACCGCACTGATGATCAATGCGAGTACCAGTAAAAATAAATCTTTTTCCATAAGCAGCTCTCCTTTCCCCGGTCTTTGTCGTTTCACCGGCCAAGCCCATCTGCCACAGGGCAGCATGGGGAACATCGAGCAGCCACATCCTTTACCGCATTGCCTGGCGCCTCCACGCCATGGCAACTTAAACTATATCATATTTTTAGAGAATAATCAACTATAATATGATATCAAAATAAGTGTTTATAAAAATTTTATATAATAAAAGAAAAAGAGACAGAGACGATGAAAGACGTTCGCAGTTCTCCTTGCGGTTTTGTGCGTGAAATGATAAAATAAATAAAAAGGTACGGATGCGGTCAAAGACGGCATCGATTGCGGGTAATGCAAAAAGGAGGGGTACTATGAAAAACGTGATTGTAACAATTGCAAGGCAATATGGCAGCGGCGGAAAGACGGTGGCGCAGATGTATGCGAAAAAGAATGGAGTACCCTGCTATGGCCGGGACATCCTGCGCATGGCTTCCGATGAGAGCGGCATCAATGAAACGCTGTTCGCGCAGGTGGACGAGAAACTGTCCAACGGCTCCCTGTTCGGTATTTCAAAAAAAATTTACCGGGGCGAGCTGCTCCCGCCATCCAGCGATGAATTTACATCGCCGCAGAATTTGTTTAATTATCAGGCAAAGATCATCCGCGACCTGGCGGATAAAGGGCCCTGCGCGTTTGTGGGCCGCTGCGCGGACTTCGTGCTGTCCGACCGGAAGAACGTGGTGAGCGTGTTTGTGCACGCGCCGAAGGACTACTGCCTGGAGCAGGCAAGGCTGCGCAATTCCATGACCACGGCGGATCTGGAGAAATTCATTGCGAAGACCGATAAATTCCGGGGGGATTTCTACCATTACTACACAGGGCGCGAGTGGAGCGACGCCAGAAATTACGACCTCTGCCTGGACAGCAGCAAGCTGGGGTTTGATGGCTGTGTGGAGGCTATCGAGGCGTACATCAATGTGCGATTTAAAGAACTGAATGTATAGCGGCATCGGAACAGGAGGGTGAGATTTGGACATCAAAAGAGTGTTTGTGATCGTTTTAGACAGCTACGGGATCGGCCACGCGCCGGATGCGGCGGAGTTTGGGGATGAGGGCGCCAACACCCTTGGAACCATCCGCAGATCTTTGAAATATCACACGCCGAACCTGGAAAAACTGGGGCTTTTCTGCATAGACGGCGTGGAGCCGATAAAGGAACAGCCGCCGGTGATCGGCGCATACGGCAGGCTTACGGAGGCGTCCAGAGGAAAAGATACCACCATCGGGCACTGGGAGATCGCGGGGATCATCTCCGAGAAACCCCTGCCGGTGTATCCCAACGGATTTCCGCAGGAGGTGCTGGATAAACTCACGGAGGCCACCGGGCGCGGCATCCTCTGCAACATGCCGTATTCCGGGACAGAAGTGATCGCAAAGTACGGCGAGGAGCACATGAAAACCGGGAAGCTGATCGTGTATACATCGGCGGACAGTGTGCTGCAGATCGCCGCGCACGAGGACGTGGTTCCGCTGGAAACGCTGTACGATTACTGCCATAAGGCGCGCGAGATCATGACCGGGGAGCACAGCGTGGGGCGCATCATCGCGAGGCCGTTTGTGGGCGAGCCGGGAAATTTCACGCGCACGCCGCACCGCCACGACTATTCCCTGCAGCCGCCCGCTCCGACCATGATGGATGTGCTGGCGGAAAACGGGCTGGATACCCTGGGCGTTGGAAAAATTTACGACATCTTCGCGGGAAAGAACATCCAGAAAACAGTTTCCATTGAAAACAATGTGGACGGCATGAAAAAGACCCTGGCCTTCCAGCAGGAGGATTTTCACGGGCTCTGCTTTGTGAATCTGGTGGATTTTGATATGGTGTACGGGCACCGCAATGATATAGACGGCTACGCGAACGCCGCCACAGTTTTTGACGGCCAGCTGGCGGAGTTTATGGATTGTATGCGGCAGGACGATGTGCTTATCATCACGGCGGATCACGGCTGCGATCCTGGCTATCCGGGCACGGACCACACCAGAGAGTGCACGCCGGTGCTGGTGTACGGGCCGCAGATCAAAGCGGGCGTGAACCTGGGGACTGGGCATACGTTTGCCAATATCGGCGCCACGGTGCTGGATATGCTGGGACTTCCAACGGCAAAAATACAGGGCGCAAGCTTTTGGAAAAAGATACACTGAGAGACAGGCAGAAAGACAGGCGGCATGCGGATGGAAATGTCCTCATACCGCCTGTTTTTGTCTCCGAAAGTGCCGGATAGATCTTTCATTGTCAACACAAGGGAGGAAAGAACATGACACCGATACGATGGTTTCTCTCGTTTCTGAAAAAGTACCGCCTGCGCATGATCGTGGGCCTGATCCTGGTGGCGGTGACGGCCGTTATGCAGCTCATCAATCCGCGGATCTCCGGGCAGATCGTGGATGATGTGATCACAGGCGGAAATTTTGACCGGCTGCCGGGGCTGCTGATCCTTATGATTTCCGTGACGCTGGTGCGCTCCGTTCTGCGCTTTATTTTTCTGATGTGCTTTGAGTATTCCAGCCAGGGCACTATCTACGACATGCGGGAGGAAGCGTACAAAAAGCTGATGAAGGAGGACTTTGCCTTTTTCAACCGGAACCGGACGGGCGACCTGATGTCGCGGCAGACCGGCGACATCGATGCGGTGCGGCACATGGTGTCGCATGTGATCTATTTTTCGTTTGAAAATGTGCTGCTCTTTTTGCTGGCGCTGGCGATGGTCTTCACGGTGAATGTGAAGATCGCCCTGTGTATGCTCATCGTGTTGCCCTTTTCCCTGGCGGTCACTTTGAGCCAGGGAAAGAAAGTGCGCGGGGCGTTCGCCCACATCCGTGACTGCTTCTCCAGCCTGAACGCTTTCGCGCAGGAAAACATCGCGGGCAACCGCGTGGTCAAGGCGTTTGCGAAAGAGGACTACGAGACTGAAAAATTCAACAAAGAAAACGACGCATACCGGGACGCGCAGCTTGGGGCCTCTCATGTGTGGATGAAATATATCCCCATGTTTGAGATCCTGTCCCAGTGCCTGACGGTGATCCTGATCATCATGGGCGGTTTCATGGTGGTGGACGGCCAGGTTTCCCTGGGAGATATGGTCACGGTCAACGGCTATCTGTGGATGCTGAACAGCCCCCTTCGGCAGGCAGGCTGGATCATCAATGACCTGCAGCGCTTTGTGGCGGCCATCGATAAGATCTACGCGGTCTACACCACGGAGCCGGAGATCCGCCAGCCCGAAATGCCGGCACAGATCGCAGACCGGCGCCTGAAAGGCAGCGTGAGCTTTGAGCATGTGGACTACTTTGCGCACAATGATGTGATCCTGCGCGACATCAGTTTTTCGGTGGAGCCGGGGCAGACCGTGGGGATCATCGGCGCCACCGGTTCCGGAAAGTCTACATTGATCAGCCTGATCTGCCGTTTCTACGACGTCACCAACGGCGCGGTGAAGGTGGACGGCATCGATGTGCGGGATCTGAATCTCCAGATGCTGCGCGGAAATATCGGCGTGGCGATGCAGGACATCTTCCTGTTTTCTGATACCATCGAGGGAAACATTGCCTACGGCGACCCGGACTGTCCCTTTGAGGAAGTGGAAAAGGCGGCAAAGATCGCCAATGCCCATGACTTCATCATGGAGATGCCGGATGGCTATGATACGATCGTGGGCGAGCGCGGCGTGGGGCTCTCCGGCGGCCAGAAACAGCGCATCGCCCTCGCGCGGGCGATCCTGAAGGATCCCTCCATTGTGATCCTGGACGATACGACCTCGGCCATCGATATGGAGACGGAGTCGATCATCCAGCACGAGCTGAAAAAAGTATCCGCCCACCGGACGGTCTTCATCATTGCCCACCGCATTTCCTCGATCATGCACGCGGATCAGATCCTCGTGCTGGATAACGGACGCCTGATCGAGCATGGCACTCACGAGGAACTGCTTGCGAAGAAAGGATATTATTCCACGGTATTCCATCACCAGTACGGAGAGTTCGACCAGTTTAAGGCGATCCGTGCCAACAAGGGAAAGGGGGAATATTGATGGCCCGCAATAAATATGATGTAGACGAGACGCTGGAGACAAAGTTTGATATGAAGCAGGTGATCCGCCTGTTCGGCTACACGGGGCCGTTCCGAAAAAAGCTGGCGGCCACCATTGTGATCATGCTGTTTACCAGCGCCATCGGCATGGTGATCCCGGTGCTGACACAGCGCGTTATGGATATCTATATTCCCGCCGGCGACAAAAAGGGGATCGTCTGCATGGCTATGATCGCTCTGGCGATTATCCTGGTGTCGGCCTTTAATCTGCGCCTAAAGATTAAATGGACGGCCCAGATCGGCCAGGGGATCGTGCACTCCCTGCGCAGCGACTTGTTCGCCCATCTGCAGGAGCTGCCGTTTTCTTATTATGACAGCCGCCCCCACGGGAAGATCCAGGTGCGCCTGGTCAACTATGTGAACAACATCAGCGACCTGCTCTCCAACGGGATTGTCAATACGATCACGGACTGCTGTTCTCTGATCTTTATCATGTGTTTTATGTTTTACTACAGCGTGCCGCTCACACTGGTGTGCATGTGCGGCCTTCCGGTGCTGGGCGCCATCGTGCTGTTTGTCAAGAAAAAACAGCGCCGCGGCTGGCAGCTGGCCAGCAACAAGCAGTCCAACTTAAACGCGTACATAGCGGAGAGCATCAACGGCGTCCGCGTGACCCAGGCATTCGTGCGGGAGGGGCGCAACACGCAGATTTTCAACAATCTGAGCGGAAGCTACCGGAAAGCCTGGATGAGCGTTATCAAATACAATTTCATGATCGGGCCTGTGGTGCAGGTGATCTCTATTCTCGCCACGGCGCTGGTGTACTTTGTGGGCGTGGGCTGGCTGAAAGCGGGAAAGGACTGGATCTCCGTGGGCGCGCTGGTGGCGCTGTCCATCTATATCGGACAATTCTGGAACCCCATCAACACGCTGGCGTCCTTCTATAATTCGCTGCTGACGGCGATCTCCTATCTGGAGCGCATCTTCGAGACGATCGACGAGCCGGTGAACGTAAAGGACGCGCCGGGCGCCACAGAGATGCCGCCGATCAAAGGCGAGGTGGAATTTAAGCACGTGGTCTTTTCCTACGAGCCGGAGGTGCGCATCCTGGACGATGTGAATTTCAAGGCGAAAATTGGCGATAATTTTGCCATCGTCGGCCCCACCGGGGCAGGCAAGACGACGATCGTCAACCTCCTGAGCCGGTTTTATAATATCGACGGCGGGCAGATCCTGGTGGACGGGATCGACATCAGCACTGTCACCATCAAATCCCTGCGCCGGCAGATGGGGGTGATGATGCAGGACAGCTTTATCTTCTCCGGCACCATCATGGATAACATCCGCTACGGAAACCGGGACGCCACGGACGAGGAGGTCGTCCGGGCCGCAAAGACGGTGTGCGCCCACGACTTTATCATGGGGATGGAGAACGGCTATCAGACCCAGGTGAACGAGCGCGGAAGCCGCCTCTCGGCGGGACAGCGCCAGCTGATCTCCTTTGCCAGAGCGCTTTTGGCCGACCCGAAGATCCTGATCCTGGATGAGGCCACCTCCAGCATCGACACGGAGACGGAGATTCTTCTGCAGAAAGGGCTGCAGGAGCTTTTGAAGGGGCGCACGTCCTTTATCATCGCGCACCGCCTGTCCACCATCAAAAATTCCAGCTGCATCATGTACATCGATAACGGAAATATCCTGGAGAGAGGCTCGCACGATGAACTGATGGAGAAGAAGGGAGAGTATTATCAGCTCTACATGAGCCAGTACGCGTTCCTGGGAGAGTAAACGCCGGAACGCGCGGCGCTGAAATGAGATGCTGGAACGCGCGGCGCTGAAATGAGATGCTGGAACGCGCTGCGCTGAAATGAGATGCCGAAACGCGCTGCGCTGAAATGGGATGCCGGAACGCGCGGCGCTGAAATGAGATGCCAGAACATGTAACGCCGAACAGCGTTATATGGGGTGCTGAATTGCCGTGCGCGGCGCTGAAACAGTTGCAGATTCCCGCGAAAGATGCTACTATTACTGTATAAAATAACTGGCCGGACGGGGGAGCACTATGGAACGGGATATGGAAAAAAGATTGATCGCAGAGGCGTTTGCCGCGCAGAAAGCTGCTTATGTGCCGTACTCACATTTTTGTGTGGGTGCGGCATTGCTTGCAAAAAACGGGAAAATATATCACGGCTGCAATATTGAGAACGCGTCTTACACGCCCACGAACTGCGCGGAGCGCACCGCTGTTTTTAAGGCGGTATCCGAGGGCGTGCGGGAATTTGAGGCCATTGCGGTTGTGGGAAACAAAGAGGGCGTGCCGCGCGGGGAGGGGGACTTCTGCCCGCCCTGCGGCGTCTGCCGTCAGGTGATGCGGGAATTTTGCGACCCGGAGACCTTTCGGGTGATCCTGGCGGTCAGCGAGGAGAAATATCGGGTATTTCTGCTGAAGGAACTGCTGCCCATGAGCTTTGGGCCGGAGGACCTGCGGGTGAAATAAAAAGAAAATACGACCAGGAGAGGGGGATGTTGTTTTATGCGCATGTATGATCTGATCGAGAAAAAGCGAAACGGCGGCGAGCTGTCTGCGGAGGAGATCCGCTGGATGCTTTCCGGCTATGTGTCCGGGAAGATCCCGGACTATCAGATGTCGGCCATGCTCATGGCCATTTTTTTCCGGGGCATGACAGATGAGGAGACCTCTGTGATGACAGACGCGGTGGCCCGTTCGGGGGACATGATGGATCTGTCTCCCATCGCGGGCGTGAAGGTGGACAAACACTCCACGGGCGGCGTGGGGGATAAGACCACGCTGGTGATCGCGCCTATTGCGGCGGCCTGCGGCGTAAAGGTGGCAAAGGTGTCCGGGCGCGGCCTGGGGCACACCGGCGGCACGGTGGATAAACTGGAGAGTATTCCGGGGTTCCGGGCGGATCTGAACCGGGAAGAATTTTTCGCGGCGGTGAACAAGACCGGGCTGGCGGTGATCGGTCAGTCTGGAAACATGACCCCGGCGGATAAAAAACTGTACGCCCTGCGGGATGTCACGGCAACGGTGGACAGCATCCCGCTGATCGCGGTGTCTATCATGGGGAAAAAGCTGGCGGCGGGCAATGACGCGATCCTTCTGGACGTCACCTGCGGCAGCGGCGCTTTTATGAAAAAAACGGAGGACGCCGTGGAGCTGGCCAAAAAGATGGTGCAGATCGGACAGCGGGCCGGCAAGCGCATGGCGGCGCTGATCACAGATATGGACACGCCGCTGGGACACTGCATCGGCAATATTTTAGAGGTGAAAGAATCTATAGAGGTATTAAAAGACGGCGGGCCGGAGGACTTGCGGGAGGCTTGTCTGGCGCTTTCTTCCAACATGCTGTACCTGGCGGATCTTGGCACTCTGGAGGAGTGTCGCGCCATGGCACAGGAGGCCATCCGAAGCGGCGCCGCGCTGCAGCGCCTGGCGGACATGGTGGAGGCCCAGGGCGGCGACAGCAGCTATGTACTGGACACCGGAAAATTTTCCGAAGCGCCCTACTGTGAAGAAGTAAAGGCGCAAAAAGACGGCTTCATCACACATATGGACACAGAAAGCTGCGGCATCGCCTCCGTGATGCTGGGCGCGGGCCGAGAGACGGTGGACAGCGCGATCGATCCGGCGGCGGGGATCATTCTGCAAAAGAAGACCGGGGACGCCGTGAAACAAGGCGAGACGATCGCAAAGCTGTACGCTTCTGACCAAAAGCTGTTTGCGACGGCCGCGGAGCGCTACCAGAAGGCCATCGTGATAGGAGAGGAAAAGCCGGCCGAGAGGCCCCTGGTGCTGGCGCGGGTGGAAAAAGGCGCGGTGGAGATGTTCTAAATAATCGGAAACAGCTCGCGAGATGGCTTCCGAATAACCGGGAACGGGGCGAGGGACGGCTTCCGAGCAACCGGAAACGGGAGCGCGGGGAAGGCAGTCAATAGAAGGAAGCGCCTGGAAAATCGGTTGCGGTTTTCCAGGCAAAATGTTAATATAGATACAGCAGTGCCGCGGCGAGCGGCGCAAAATGGCAGAACATTGCGGGGGAAAAGCAATGGGAAGGGAGACAGGTATGGAACCAAAAGAAATGCTGAAATATGTGGATCACACACAATTAAAGGCGTTCGCCACCTGGGCGGACATTCAGAAACTGTGCGAGGAGGCCCTGGAGTTTCACACGGCATCGGTGTGCATCCCGCCGTGCTATATCCGGCGCGTCCATGACGCATATGGCGACAAGATCAACATCTGTACGGTGGTGGGCTTTCCGCTGGGCTACAGCGTGACGGAGGCAAAGCTGGCGGAAGTGCGGCAGGCATTGGCGGACGGCGCGAACGAGATCGACATGGTGGTGAACATCTCCGATGTGAAAAACGGGGACTTCGACAAAGTGGAGCAGGAGATTGCCGCCCTGAAAAAAGCCGTGGGCGACAAGATCCTGAAAGTGATCATCGAGACCTGCTATCTCACACAGGAAGAAAAGATCGCTCTGTGCAAGGCCGTGACAAACGCGGGGGCAGACTTTATCAAAACATCCACCGGGTTTGGAACCGGCGGGGCAACGCTGGAAGATATCCGTCTGTTTAAAGAACACATCGGGCCGAAGGTGCGCATGAAAGCTGCGGGCGGCGTAAAAACTGTGGACGACCTGGAGGCATTTATCAGCGAGGGCTGCGCCCGCATCGGCACAAGTTCCGCTATCAGCCTGATCAAAAATCAAATGGGAGGAGACTACTAATATGGAATTGAGAACAGCAGTATCGCCGAGAGATGTAAAACATTACACCACAGACCGTCTGAGAGAAGAATTTCTGATCCAGGGCCTGTTCACGGCGGATGAGATCAAACTGGTATACAGCCACATCGACCGCATCATCACAGGCGCGGCCACCCCGGTGAACAAAAAGCTGGAGCTGACGGCGGGGGAAGAACTGCGGGCGGAGTATTTCCTGCAGAGGAGAGAGATGGGCGTCATCAACATCGGCGGCGCCGGAAAGATCACCATTGACGGCAGAGTTTATCACGTGGCGCACAAAGAGGGCATGTACATCGGCATGGGCGCAAAGGAGATTTTCTTTGAGAGCGAAGACGCCAAAGATCCCGCGAAGTTTTATCTGAACAGCGCGCCTGCCCACCGCACCTGTCCCACGGTGCTCATCAAGCCGGAGGGGACGCCACAGGACGGCGTGGTGATCGTGAAGAAAGAAAATAAAGTGGAGCTGGGAAGCCTGGAGGAGGCGAACCACCGCACGATCTGCAAATATATCCTGCCGGGCCAGGTGGAGTCCTGTCAGCTGGAGATGGGCATGACGAAGCTGGAGCCGGGCAGCGTGTGGAACACCATGCCCTGCCACACCCACGACCGCAGGATGGAAGTATATCTGTACTTTGACATTCCGGAGGACGCGTTCGTGATGCACTACATGGGAGAACCCCAGGAGACCCGGCACATCGTGATGCGCAATGAGGAGGCGGTGATCTCTCCGAGCTGGTCTATTCATTCCGGCTGCGGCTCCCAGGCCTATACCTTTATCTGGGGCATGGTGGGAGAAAATCAGGACTTCGACGACATGGACGGCGTAGAAAACAAAGATCTGCGCTAATCATTATACACAGAGTGTGGCATGTATTGTACACAGAGCAGTGCAGGCAGCAGCATACATACACAAAGCATGGCATGCAATATCGTACACAGGGCACTGTAAGTAAGCAGCAGTATACATATACAGAGCATGGCATGTAATATTGTGTACATAAAGCAGTGTAAGCAGCATAGCACATAGAGTATTGCAGTCAGCGCTGCACATAAAACAGTGTACACAGCAGTGCACATAAAACGCTGTACACAGGCAGTACATATAAAAAAGACAGGAGATCAAAAAAATGGATATTATGAAAAGTTTTTCCCTGGAGGGGAAAGTGGCGCTGGTGACAGGCGCCGCGTACGGGATCGGTTTTGCCATCGCCGAGGCGCTGGCGGGCGCGGGGGCGAAGATCGCGTTTAACTGCCGCGGGCAGGAGCACATGGATCAGGCGCTGGCAGCGTACAAAGAAAAAGGGATCGACGCGAAGGGATACCTCTGCGATGTGACCGATGAGGCGCAGGTGGCAGAGATGGTGGCGGATATAGAAAAAAGCCTGGGCGTGGTGGACATTCTGGTAAACAACGCGGGCATCATCAAGCGCATCCCCATGACCGAGATGAGCGCGGATGAGTTCCGCCAGGTGGTGGACATCGACCTGAACGCGCCGTTTATCGTGTCCAAAGCCGTGATCCCCGGCATGATCAAAAAGGGACACGGAAAGATCATCAACATCTGCTCCATGATGAGCGAGCTGGGGCGCGAGACGGTATCCGCCTATGCGGCCGCAAAGGGCGGATTAAAGATGCTCACCAAAAACATCGCGTCCGAATATGGCGAGTACAACATCCAATGCAACGGCATCGGGCCGGGCTACATCGCCACGCCGCAGACGGCGCCGCTTCGCGAGAAGCAGCCGGACGGCTCCCGGCACCCCTTTGACAAATTCATCATCGGCAAGACGCCGGCGGCGCGCTGGGGAGATCCGGAAGACCTTATGGGACCGGCGGTATTTCTGGCGTCCGATGCTTCAAACTTTGTAAACGGGCACATCCTCTACGTGGACGGGGGAATCCTGGCGTACATCGGAAAACAGCCGTAAGTACTTCTTCGGAAAACGCGCATACAGGCCATTCCATTTTGGGGTGGCCTTTTTCCATGACTGCAAATGGGCATTTATGGGCCCGCTTCATTTTTTTACATATGTTGATTGAGCACGAGCCGCAATTATGTTATAATAGCGAGGAAAACACTGATGGCGCCTGCGCCGATCAGTACTTGACGAACATCTTCAGCGAGGAGAATTTTGCCATGGAAGAATTTGAGCAGATGAACAGCGGCCTTTCCCGGTTCGCGGAGGAGACGCTGCTGGATAGTTTTATGAAAATAGCCAGAGTTAATCTGCTTACAGGCGAATATAAATTTTTGAAAATGGAAGAAGTGCTGCAGGATGAGGGCTATTCCGACATTCCCAGCATTTATGAATATATCCGAAAACAGGTGACAGATAAGCTGGTGCTCTCTGAGTACGCGGAGGATTACCTGAAATTTTCGGATCCGGCCTATGTGCAGGCCAGGGTGTTTTCAGGGGAGCGCAGGGTGGTGCAGAGCTACACCCGCAAGGCGGGAGATCACTATATGTGGGCCACCTTCGCCATCATCGCGCCGGAGAACTGCACGCCGGAAAACCCGTGGGCGATCTTCACCTGGCGGGAGGCGGACACGGATACCATTACCATGGTGGACGCGCTTTCCACCCTGTCCGCGATCTACTATAAGATCGTAAAGGCGAACCTAACAAGAGACACCTTCGAGTGCGTCAAAGTGGACAACGAGGAACTGAAAACTTATATCAACCGCTTCAAAAAAGTATCCGACTGGTGGGGTGATTTCGCAGAGAGCGGAAATATCTATGAGGAGGATCGGGAAGTCTTCCGGCAGTTTATGGATCTTGACCAGCTCCGCCTGTACTTTAAAGAGGAAAAGACAAGACTCAGCTGCCGCTACCGCAGAAAAATCAACGGGGAATTTCGGTGGGTGCAGGTGGACTTTGTGCCCAGCATTGAATATCGGGAGGACAGCCAGGTGCTGATCATGTACATGAAGGATGTGCACGAGGAGCACCTTCTGGAGCTGCAGGCGCGGGAAGAACTGGTGGACAACTACAACCGGGACGCGCTGACCATGCTGTACAACCGGCACAAATTCAACGAGGATCTGGAGGAACTGCGAAAGAGCGATCATTCCAGCCTCACCTGTCTCTACGTGGATGTGAACGGTCTGCACGAGCTGAACAATAAATTGGGCCACGAGAAGGGCGACAATATGCTTTGCAGCGTTGCGGACGCCCTGCGCAAATACTTTCCGGAGGAGAGGCTGTACCGCATCGGCGGGGATGAGTTTGTGATGCTGAGCACCGGCCTTTCCCGGCACAGTGTGGAACATCTGGCGACGGAAGTGCGCGTGGACCTGCAAAAAGACAACTATGAAATTTCTGTGGGCGTGGAAAGCGGCGCGCTGGATTCCACGGTGTACAAGATCGTGGGCGCCGCGGAGCTGGCCATGCGGACGGATAAAGAGCGCTATTACAAGCAGAACGGCGACCGGCGCAAAAACCGGGCGATCAACGAGGAACTGGAAAAAATGCTGCTGGAGAAACAGGATGCGGAAACCTTCCTGAAAGTGATCGCCACAAAGTTCGCCGGGGTATATTTTGTGAATATGAAGCTGGATACGCTGCGGCACATTTATATCCCGAACTATTTCCTGCAGCTTTTGGAAAAAACAGATTTCAGCTACAGCAAAGCGCTGCGCCTGTACGCGGAAAAATTTGTAAAAGAGGAGCACCAGGAGCTCTTTTTCCGGGTGCTGGATTACGACCGCCTCGCCGAGGAACTGAAGCGGGACGAAGTGGTGCAGTTTTCCTACCAGAAAGTAGACGGCACCTGGATGAACCTGCGCATACTGAGCACGGAGGAAGAAGAAAAACAGGAGACCGTCTGGATCTTTCTGGACGAAAATAAGGATCTCTACAAAATGGACGCCAGAGCCTAGCTCATGGGCTGGTCATCCGGCTCTTGCGCGCCGTCTGGCGTGCGCTGGTACCATGCGTTGTTGTTCGCCACCAGTTCTTCAAAGGTGACCGGCTCGAAATGATTGATGTCCACGCCGCAGTTCAGCGCGTGGGGCAGCCGCTCTTTGATGACATCGTAGGCGTCCAGCGTGGTGCAGTCGTGGATGTGCCCGTGGATCAGGAAAGAAGCCCCCGCGTCCGAATAGCGGGACATGGGCCACTCCAGCATGGGGTAGTGGCACAGCGTCAGCATCTTCTTCTGATATTTCAGCAGCTTCATCATCTCGATGCTCTCAAAGTACTGCTCCACATCTGGCATATGCTTCATCCAGCTCGCATCGTGGTTGCCGATGATCAGATGCTTGCGCCCCTTTAGGCGGGAAAGATAGTCTGCCACCGGCGTCTTTGCGCGGAAAGAAAAGTCGCCCAGAATGTACACTTCGTCTTGAGAACCCACCTTGCGGTTCCACTGCTGAATAATGTACTCGTCCATTTCCGCAATGTCGGAAAACTGCAGCCTGCTTTTTAACACAATATTTTCATGACCCAGGTGCAGATCGGATGTAAAGAAAATTGCCATGCATTTCACCTCCTGTGATGGAATCGCGTTTCTTGTTCCTGACATCTATAGGAAAGTATATCACATAGAAAGAGGAAAGGTACAAAGGGGGAGGAGTTTATGTCAGACGAAAAAAGACTGCACAGGATTGCGGTCATCTCAGATAGCCACGGCCCTGTGCGCCCGGATGTGCTGGAACATCTCGCGGGCGCGGAGCTGATCTTGCACGGCGGGGATATTGCCAGCCAGAAGGTGTTGGATGCGCTGAACCAGATCGCCCGGGTGGTGGCAGTGCGGGGAAACTGTGACAAGGAGTGGGCGGAGGCGCTGCCGCGGGAAGTGCTGTTGGAATTATATGGAAAAAAGATCTATATGGTTCACAATAAAAAACACATTTCCAAAAAGGCGGAGGGCGCCGATCTTATTATTTACGGCCACTCTCACAAATACGAAGACCGCCAGACGGATGGGCAGCGCTTCTTAAATCCGGGAAGCTGCGGGCCCCGGCGCTTTGGAGCAGCGGCGACCATGGCGATGCTGGAATTTACCGTGGGAAATGACTGCGAAGAAAAGACAAACTCGCCTGCGGCAGCGATGGAGATGCGCGTGGAGAAGATCGATCTTACGGAAGCGGCGGGAGCGGCAGACGGAAATCTGCGGCAGGCGGTGGAGCTTGTCGTGCGCGATCTGCAGCGGGGAAAAACGCTGGATCAGATCGTGAAAGCGCGCAGACTGAACCGGGAATTGACGGAACAGATCTGCCAGATATATTTTACCCATCCCGGCATTGACGTGCAGGGCGTGCTGGATCGGATCGAGATCGCGGGGCTGTGATCCTGCGCAAAGATCCGAAACCGGAACATGGGATAACAGAAAAGAAAATCTGCCCGGGATCAAAGAGGAGACAATGATGACAAAAATTTATTTTGTGCGCCACGCGCAGCCGATGTTCAGCCACGCGGACGACCTCACGCGGCCGCTCACAAAAGAGGGCCGGGCGGACGCCGGAATTGTGCTGGAGACATTAAAAGATAAAAAGATCGATCTGTTTTACTGCAGCCCCTATAAAAGAAGCATGGATACCATACGGGAAACCGCGGATCACTATAAAAAAGAGATCATTACGGAGCCGCGCTTTCGGGAGCGGGTGAAAGGCAACGCAGAGAGCAACCGAAAGGAAATGTTCCAGAAGCGCTGGGCGGATCACAACTTTCACGAGGAAGGCGGGGAGTCCATCGCCATGGTGCAGAGCAGAAACATCGAGGCCCTGCGGGAAGTGCTGGAAAAACATCCGGGGAAGAACATTGTGATCGGCACCCACGGCACGGCGCTGAGTTCCATTTTCCATTACTATAACCCGCAGTTCGGGTGCGACGACTTCCTGCGCATCATAGACTGGATGCCGTACATCGTGGAGATGGATTTCGAGGGGCAGCAGCTGATGGGCATCCATGAGCTGGCCCACATAGAGAAGGTGTTTGCCGGGGCATAAATGCGGCGGGGCAGCCGCTGCAGGCTTCGTAAAACAGCAAAAAACGAAAAACAGGAAAAAAGAAAAAAATAAAAAAGCAACACTTCTCGAGATTTATAGAGAAATGCTGCTTTCATTGGCATATTGAATAAAATCATTCAGCACAGAGTGGTAGAGATTCTTGCTGACCGGCACCAGATCCCCCGAGGAGAGCTGAATCTGGTAGCGCATGATCTTTGTGATATGTTCCAGATTGATCAGATAACTTCTGTGGGGGCGCACAAAGGTGTGCTTCGGCAACAGGCCCTCCAGCTCCTTCAGCGTGCCGATGCAGGATTCCTTCCCGCCGTCCGCCAGATGGATCACAATGTTGTGGCCATAGATCTCAAAATAGAGCACATCGCGGATAGGCGTGCGGAAATGCCCCCTCGCGGTAATGAGATGCAGATTTTGCGGCACATTTTTTTTCAGGAAACGCGCCAGCGCCGTGTCCAGCTTGTCCGGCTGAATGGGTTTGATCAGGTAGTGGAGCGGCGCGGCGTCATAGCTTTCCGCCGCGTAACTGGAAAGGGCGGTCATAAAGATAATATCGGTTTTGTCATTTCTCTCCCGCAGGAGCCTGGCGAACTGGATCCCCTTTTCGGAGTCGTAATAAATATCCAGAAACAGCAGGTGAAAAATGCTGCCATTGTCCATGGCCTGCAGCAGGGCAGACGGGTCATTGAAAAATGACAGGTGGAAGGATACTTTCCGGGCGTTCAGGGCGTCTTCCAGCATCCCTTTGAAAGAAGACAAAAAAACGTTATCGTCATCGCAGACGGCAATTTCATACATAGTATTCTTCTCACTTCCTCCTGAGTAAACGGAGCTATCCAACTGCTTTATTATAGCGTATGTTTTGGCTCAATGCAAACTATTTGTGCTCGGCAGTTTGACAGTTGAATAGGATAAAAATATCTTACAGGCCGCATTAGGTCTGTATTTCTTTTGTCAAATTTTTCGTTTTTTACTATGGTAATATATGGCAACGTGTGATATAATAAGACTTAGGAGGTGACAGCATATGAAACTCACCATTTCTAAGTCTAAGAATTCAGAGTCTTTTTACATCACCAAGGGTTATATCAATGACAAAGGGGTCAGCACATCCACTGTTATCCGCAAGCTGGGAACCCTGCAGGAATTACTCAAAGAGCACGGTCCAACGAGAGACGACGTGTTGGCTTGGGCCAGGCAAGAAGCTAAACTTGAAACCCAAAAATACAAAGAAGAACAGCAGTCCAGGACTGTTCAGATTACCTTTCACGCTGACAAGCGTCTCAATTATGAACAACAGGTTCTTCACCGTGGAGGATATCTCTTTCTTCAGTCAGTCTATTATTCTCTCTCTTTGGACAAAACATGCAGAAAACTCAGGGACAAATATAAGTTTCAGTATGATATCAACGCCATCCTTTCCGACATGATCTTTGCACGCATCCTTGAACCATCAAGCAAAAAATCCTCTTTTAAAGCTGCTTCGGAATTTTTGGAAAAGCCAACCTATGAACTCCATGATATATACCGGGCTTTGGATGTACTGGGGAACGAATGCGATTTCATACAGTCTGAAGTATATAAAAACAGTCATCTTCTGGGAAAAAGAAATGACAGGATCTTATTCTACGACTGCACGAACTACTACTTTGAGATCGAACAGGAAGACGATATCCGGAAATACGGCAAAAGCAAAGAGCACCGCCCCAATCCCATTATTCAGATGGGCATGTTCATGGATGGTGACGGTATTCCTCTTGCTTTCTCTCTGTTTCCGGGAAACGCCAACGAACAGACTTCCCTGAAACCTCTTGAGGAAAAAGTCCTTTCTGAGTTCGGATGTCAGAAATTTATCTATTGCAGCG
>CANRKY010000007.1 GCA_947631355.1 uncultured Marvinbryantia sp. | reverse complement strand
CGACATCGACCCGGCCATCATGGAATTCATCGCAAAGAAAGAGAACCTGGATATCGCGGGCGTTATGAACGTGCTGAATAAGAAGTCCGGCGTGTTCGGCATCTCCAAAGAGCTGTCCAGCGACTTCCGCGACCTGGAAGAAGGCATGAACAGCGGGAACAAATACGCGGCAAACGCCATGGAAGTGTTCTGCTACCGCGTGGCAAAATACATCGGCTCGTATGTGGCGGCCATGAACGGCGTGGATGCCATCGCTTTCACGGCGGGCATCGGCGAGAATGCCGGCATTGTGCGCGAGAAAGTGCTGTCCTATCTGGGTTATCTGGGCATTGCGCTGGATAAAGAGGCGAACAAGGGACGCGGCGAGGACATGGTGATCTCCACAGCGGATTCCAAAGTAAAGGTTGCTGTGATCCCCACCAACGAGGAGCTGGCGATCTGCCGCGAGACCGTGGCGCTGGTATAGTTTCGGCAGCGCTTTGCCGAAAAAGGCCCAAAAAACGCCCCAAAACGGTGGATATTTTTGTTGACAAACCGAAACGGGCTGGTTATAATGGATAAGTATGGATAGGAGGGCGTTATGCTGATCGACTTGAACCGTGCTCTGAAAAGTGATGGAAAAGCGGTAAAAGCAGAGGCCAGCGTGGAGATACGCGAAGTTGTTTCCGCGGGAGAACGTTTTCCTGTCGTGCAGACTGCACCGGTTTCCTTAGAGATTGTAAATATCGGAAACAAAAAGCTGCAGATCACAGGGGACACATGTGTGACTGTGCGTATCCCCTGCAGCCGATGTCTGGAGGATGTGGATGTCCCCATAGCGCTGTCTTTTGAAAAAGAGGCAGATATGGCGATGTCGGAAAGCGACCGGATCCAGGCGTTGGATGAACAAATCTATATTGTAGGATACAATCTGGATGTGGATAAACTTGTTTATTCCGAACTGCTGGTAAATTGGCCGTCCAAAGTGTTATGCAGGGAAGACTGCAAAGGAATCTGCAGTATCTGCGGCACCAATTTGAATCAGAACACCTGCGGCTGCAGGGAAGAAAGATTGGATCCCAGGATGGCAAAATTCCAGGAGGTTTTTAACAAATTTAAGGAGGTGTAAACCATGTCAATCTGCCCGAAGAATAAATCTTCCAAAGGAAGAAGGGACAGGAGACGAGCAAACTGGAAAATGTCTGCTCCGAACCTGGTAAAGTGCAGCAAATGCGGCGAACTGATGATGTCTCACAGAGTCTGCAAGAATTGTGGTACTTATAATAAAAAAGAGATCATTCCTCAGGAATAAAAAAAGGGAGTGTCCCGGCGCGCAACGTGCCGGGGCATTTTTATGGCCGGATATGCGCCGGATTTTTCAAAGGGGCGGCTGCCTGAGGTGCGGCGGGCCTTATGGTCAAAATAATGATTGATTTTTAAAGAGATGTCTTGTATGATAGGGGATAGGAATGGAGGAGATGCCAAAATGCCAGAGATCGTGAGAGTTGTTGTGGACGCCATGGGCGGGGACAACGCTCCGGCAGAACCGGTGAAGGGAGCTGTGGAAGCGGTTTCATCCAGGAAGGACATCAAAGTGATCCTGGTGGGCCAGCCTCCCGTGATCCAAAAGGAATTATCCGCCTGCGGCTACACGGGAGATCAGATCGAGATCGTCCCCGCGCAGGAAGTGATCGAGACGGGAGAGCCGCCGGTAAACGCCATACGCAGAAAGAAAGATTCTTCGATTGTAGTGGGTATGAATCTGGTAAAAAAAGGCGAGGCAGACGCGTTCGTATCTTCCGGGAGCACCGGGGCTGTCCTGGTGGGAGGACAACTGATCGTAGGAAGACTGCGGGGCGTGGAACGGCCGCCTCTTGCACCGCTGATCCCCACAGAAAACGGGGTGGCGCTGCTTGTGGACTGCGGAGCAAATGTGGATGCCAGATCATCGCATCTGGTGCAGTTTGCAAAGATGGGTTCCGTGTACATGGAAAGAGTGCTTGGGATCAAAAATCCCAGAGTGGGGCTGGTAAACATCGGCGCTGAGGAAGAAAAAGGAAACGCGCTGGTGAAAGAGACGTATCCTCTGCTGAAGGAGTGCGCCGATCTGAACTTTGTCGGCAGCGTGGAGGCCAGAGATATCCCCGCGGGCGCGTGCGATGTGGTGGTGTGCGAAGCCTTTGTGGGAAACGTGATCCTGAAGCTGTATGAGGGCGTGGGAGCCACACTGATCAAAAAGATCAAGGCCGGGATGATGACCAGCCTGCGGTCCAAACTGGGAGCGCTCTTGGTGAAACCCGCGCTGAAGGAGACGGTAAAGGCGTTTGACGCCACACAGTACGGAGGAGCGCCCATGCTGGGGCTGAACGGCCTGGTGGTGAAGACCCACGGCAGCGCAAAGAGCGCGGAGATACGAAACGCCGTTATCCAGTGCGTGCAGTTCAAGGAGCAGAAAATCAGCGAGACATTAAAAGACCTGTTTGCAGACAGGCAGGAAAATTAGGAGGGAAATTTTATGGAATTAGAGAAATTGCAGAAAATCATTGCGGAAGTTATGAATGTGGATGCGGATGAGATCACGCTGGAGACCACGTTTGTGGACGACCTCGGAGCCGACTCTCTGGATGTGTACCAGATCATTATGGGGATCGAAGAAGAATTTGATCTGGAGATCTCCAACGAGGATGCAGAGAAAATTGTTTCGGTGGGCGATGCAGTGGAAGCGATCAAAAATGCGGCCAACTAAAAAACAGTAATTGGGACGCGGGATTTCTTCATGGTTGTTTCGGCAAATGATCGGAAGAAATCCTGCTTTTATTTAAGCGGGCAGACCCATCCGGGCGCACTTGTCCGGTGCAGAGCGGGGAATGTCCGCGTTTTTGGGAGATGGAACGGTCATGCAGAGGGATACAGCAGAATTGGAACACATCATCGGGTATGCGTTCCAAAACAGAAAACTATTGGAAAATGCGCTCCGCCACAGCTCATACACCAACGAGCACAGAAAGAGCCATCTGCCGGACAACGAGCGGCTGGAATTTCTGGGGGACGCCGTGCTGGAGCTGTCCAGCAGCGAATTTTTATTCCTGAACTATCCCCAGATGAAAGAGGGGGATATGACAAAGCTGCGCGCCAGCATTGTGTGCGAGCCCACGCTGGCCCAGTGCGCGGCGGCCATCGACCTGGGCAGTTTCCTGCGGCTGGGGCGCGGGGAGGATCAGACCGGCGGCAGAAAGCGGGATTCCGTGGTGTCGGACGCCATGGAGGCCCTGATCGGAGCGATCTATCTGGATGGTGGTTTTGCTAGTGCGAAAGAATTTGTAAACAGATTCATTTTGAACGATATGGAGAACAAAAAGCTCTTTTTTGATAGCAAGACTATCCTGCAGGAGATCGTGCAGAGTTCTTTTAAAGGGGAGCAGATGACTTACCGCCTGATCCGGGAGGAAGGCCCGGATCACGATAAGATCTTTGTGGTACAGCTGTTTATCGGGGAAAAGGGGTTTGAGGAAGGACGCGGCAGGACAAAGAAAAGCGCCGAGCAGGAAGCGGCGTACCGCACCATCATCACTTTGAAAGGACAGCCTGAGAAACTATGTATTTAAAGAGCATCGAAGTGCAGGGATTCAAATCTTTTGCAAATAAGATGAAATTTCAGTTTCACAACGGGATCACCGGCATTGTGGGGCCAAACGGCAGCGGCAAGAGCAACGTGGGGGACGCGGTGCGCTGGGTGCTGGGGGAACAGAGCGCCAAACAGCTGCGCGGCTCCAATATGCAGGATGTGATCTTCTCCGGCACGGAGAACCGCAAGCCCCTGGGATTCGCGTCCGTGGCCATCACGCTGGACAACACGGATCACAAGCTGCCCACCGAATATGAGGAACTGACCGTCACCAGGCGCCTGTACCGCTCCGGCGAGAGCGAGTATCTGATGAACGGCACAGCCTGCCGCCTGCGGGACATCCAGGAGATGTTCTACGACACCGGCATCGGAAAAGAGGGCTATTCCATCATCGGGCAGGGGCAGATCGACAAGATCCTAAGCGGCAAGCCAGAAGAACGCCGGGAACTGTTTGACGAGGCCGCGGGCATTGTGAAATACAAGCGCCGCAAGCTGGCCGCCGTGAAAAAGCTGGAGAGCGAGAACAACAATCTCACCCGGGTGAACGACATCCTCTCGGAGATCACCCGGCAGCTCGGCCCGCTGGAGCGGCAGGCGGAGAAGGCGAAGATCTACCTGAAAAAGAAAGAGGAACTGAAAAGCCTGGATATCAACATGTTTTTGCTGGATGACAGGCGCATAAAGACACAGCTTGACGAAGTGGCAAAAAAGCTGGAGATATCCGACGGCGAGACCGCCGATGTACATACCCGTCTGGAGAGCGCAAAGAGCGAGTACGAGGCGGCCCAGAAGGAGCTGGAACAGCTGGACGAGCAGATCGCGCAGAAGCAGGAGGTTCTGCACAAGGGCGAGATCGTGCGCCAGCAGCTGGAGAGCCAGATCGAACTTCTGGAAGAACAGATCCGCTCCGCCAGAAAGAATGACGAATACTACGCAAAACGCCTGGATGCGCTGGGGGCGGATATGCTCGCCAGAGAAAAAGAGAAAGAGGCACAGGAAGAACAGCTGAGACAGCTGCAGGGCGAACTGGAAAAGGCGCAGGCGGAAGAACTTTTGCAGACCCGCGCCTCCGAGGAGATCGCACAGCGCGTGCAGACCCTGGAACAGCAGATCGCGGACGGCCAGGCGGCCATGATCGACCTGCTGAACGCGCGCTCGACCACCCAGACAAAGCTGCAGCGCTACGACACCATGACGGAGCAGACACAGATACGGGGCGCGGAGCTGACAAAGCGGCTTCTCAATGCCAGGGGCGAGGAAGATACTCTGGATCAGCAGCGGGCGGCCTGCCAGGAAGAATACGATCAGATCCTGCAGAAGATCGAGTCCATGATGCGCGAAAACAGCGCGGTGGAGCAGAAAATACAGGAGACCCAGGAAGCGCTGGGGAAAAAGAACAGCGAGCTGGAGGAGGCCCGCACCGCGTACCACCGGGACAATTCCCGGCTGGAATCCCTGCGGAATATCACCGAGCGGTACGACGGCTATGGCATGAGCATCCGCAAAGTGATGGAGCAGAAAGACACCGTGAAGGGCCTGCACGGCGTGGTGGCGGATCTGATAAAAACACAGAAAAAGTACGAGACCGCCATCGAGACCGCCCTTGGCGGAAGTATTCAGAACATTGTCACCGACCGCGAGGAGACGGCCAAGGAGATGATCGATTTTCTGAAAAGGAATCGCTATGGCCGCGCCACGTTCCTGCCCCTCACCGCCATCCGCAAAAGGGGCGGGCTGGCAAAGGAGCAGGCGCTCTATGAGCCGGGAGCCATAGGCGTTGCCAGCACGCTGGTGGAAGCGGACGAGATCTACGAGGAACTGGTGGATTATCTTCTGGGGCAGACGCTGGTGGTGGATCACATCGACCACGCCGTTGCCATTGCCCGGAAATACAAGCACAGCATCCGCATCGTCACCTGCGACGGCGAACTTTTAAGCCCCGGCGGCTCCATGTCCGGCGGCGCGTTTAAAAATTCCAGCAATCTTCTGGGCAGGCGCCGCGAGATTGAAGATCTGGAAAAAAATGTGAAGGCAAGCAGCAAAAAACTGGACGAGATCGCGCATCAGATCGAGGCGATCCGCCAGAAGCGAAACACGTATCGCCAGCAGCTGGTGGAACAGACGGAAAAGCTGCAGCAGCAGTACATCCAGCAAAACACCGCAAAGCTGAAACTGAAGGAGATCGAGGAGCAGAAAACCAGGACTGCCGAGGGGCACGGACAGCTGGAGCGGGAGATCCGCGAGATCGAGAGCCAGATGAAAGAGATCGGCGCCGAGCAGGTGCAGATCCGGGCGGAGCTGGAGGAGTCCCGCAGGGCGGAGAAAGAACTGGAGCAGAAGATCCTGGGCGATCAGAGCACGCTGGAGGAAGAACGCCGCGCGCTGGAGGAACAGAACAAAAAGACGGCTGCATCGCGCACCGGCGTGGCCGCGGTCGATCAGCGGGGAGAATTTATCCGCGCCGATCTGAAGCGGATCGAGAGCGAGCTGCGCGCGTCCCGGGAGGAGAAAGAGAAACTTGCCGCGGAGCGGGCGGATTCCGGGAACGAGGTGGCCGACAGAGAACAGCAGATCCGGGACATCCGGGAAAACATACAGGCGTCCGCAGGGGATGAGAGCCGGCTGGAGAACGAGCTGGCCGGATTAAAGGAGCAGCGCAGGCAGACTTCGGATACACAGAAAGGGTTCTTTGACAAGCGGGAGGAACTTTCTAACCAGATGGCCCTGCTGGATAAAGAGCACTTCCGCCTGGAAAACCAGAAGGAGCGGCTGGAGGACTATCACAGCAGGCAGGTGGAGTATATCTGGGAAGAATACGGGCTTGCGGCCAGCGAGGCGCAGAAGTTTGCGGATCCGGAGCATGAAAACGTGTCCCAGCTGAAAAAGCGCATCGGGGAACTGAAAAACGAGATCAAGTCTCTGGGGCCTGTGAACGTGAACGCCATCGAGGAATATAAAGAAACCGCAGAGCGCCACGCCTTCCTGTCCACCCAGCACGATGACCTGGTGAAGGCGGGGGAAGACCTGAAAGCCATCATCAAAGACCTGGATACGGGCATGCGCAAACAATTTATGGAACAGTTTGCCATCATGCAGACAGAGTTTTCCAAGGCATTTAAGGAATTGTTCGGCGGCGGCAAGGGCACGCTGGAACTGGTGGAGGATGAGGACATCCTGGAGGCGGGCATCCGCATTATCGCCCAGCCGCCCGGAAAGAAGCTGCAGAACATGATGCAGATGTCCGGCGGAGAAAAGGCGCTCACGGCCATCGCGCTTTTATTTGCCATCCAGAATATGAAGCCCTCTCCGTTCTGCCTGTTAGATGAGATCGAGGCCGCCCTGGATGAAAATAATGTGGTGCGGTACGCAAATTACTTAAAGAAATTGACAAAGAATACGCAGTTTATTATTATTACACACAGACGAGGCACCATGGCGGCGGCGGACCGCCTGTACGGCATCACCATGCAGGAAAAGGGAGTTTCCACACAGGTGTCTGTAAACATGGTGGAAGAACAACTGGACAAGTAAGGATATCCAAAAAGGAGGGACTTCTATGGAGGAGAAAAAAGGCTTTTTCAGAAGGCTTGCGGAGGGTCTTTCAAAGACGAGAGACAACATCGTATCCGGGATTGACAGTATATTCAGCGGATTTTCCAGCATTGATGAAGATTTTTACGAGGAGATCGAGGAGACCCTGATCATGGGGGATATCGGCATCAACGCCACCATGTCGATCATTGAGGAACTGAAGGCGAAGGTAAAAGAAAACCACATTAAAGAGCCGGCCGAGTGCAAGCGCTATCTGATCCAGAGCATCAAAGAGCAGATGGATGTGGGCGAGACGGCGTACGAGTTTGAGAACCGCACCTCCGTGGTGCTGGTGATCGGCGTGAACGGCGTGGGAAAGACCACCAGCGTGGGAAAACTTGCGGGAAAACTGAAAGACAGCGGGAAGCGGGTGATCCTGGCGGCGGCGGACACGTACCGCGCCGCGGCGGGTGAGCAGCTCTCGGAGTGGGCGAACCGCGCCGGGGTGGAGATCATCTCCGGCCAGGAGGGCAGCGACCCGGCGGCCGTTGTGTATGACGCGGTGGCGGCCGCGAAGGCCCGCCACGCGGATGTGCTTTTGTGCGACACGGCGGGAAGGCTGCACAACAAAAAGAATCTGATGAACGAGCTGGGAAAGATCAACCGGATTTTGGAAAAGGAATATCCGGAGGCGTACCGGGAAACCCTCGTGGTGCTGGACGGCACCACTGGGCAGAACGCCCTTGTGCAGGCGCGGGAGTTCTCGGAAGTGGCGGATATCACGGGGATCATCCTCACCAAGCTGGACGGCACCGCAAAGGGCGGGATCGCCGTGGCCATCCATGCGGAGCTGGGGATCCCGGTAAAATATATCGGCGTGGGAGAGAGCATAGACGACCTGCAGAAATTTAATGCAGAGGAATTTGTAAACGCGCTCTTTCTGTCAAATGAAGAAGAATAGGGGAAAAGAATATGCTGACATTGGAAAAATTTGAAGAAGCGGCTGAGATCGTAAAAAAAGTTACCCAGGAGACAAAACTGGTGTACAGCAGGTATTTCAGCGATAAGACGGGCAACCGGGTGTATTTCAAGCCGGAGAACATGCAGATTACGGGAGCGTACAAGATCCGCGGGGCGTATTACCGCATTTCCACTCTCACCAGAGAGGAGCAGGAAAAGGGCCTGATCACGGCATCGGCGGGGAACCATGCCCAGGGCGTGGCCTACGCAGCCAAGGAGCTGGGGGTTAAGGCAGTGGTGGTGATGCCGGTCACCACGCCGCTGATGAAGGTGAACCGCACAAAGAGCTACGGCGCGGAGGTGATCCTCCACGGGGATGTGTACGACGCGGCCTGCGAGTATGCATACGAGCTGGCCAAAGAAAACGGATACACCTTCATTCATCCCTTTGACGACCTGGGCGTGGCCACCGGGCAGGGGACCATCGCTATGGAGATCATACAGGAACTGCCGCTGGTGGACTATATCCTTGTGCCGGTGGGCGGCGGCGGCCTGGCTGCCGGCGTGTCCACGCTGGCCAAGATGCTGAATCCCAACATCAAGGTGATCGGGGTGGAGCCGGAGGGCGCCAACTGCCTGCAGGCTTCCCTGGAGGCGGGGGAGGTGGTCACGCTGCCTTCCATTAATACCATCGCGGACGGCACGGCAGTGAAGCGGCCCGGAGAAAAAATCTTCCCCTATCTGCAGAAAAATCTGGACGGGATCATCACCGTGCAGGACGACGAGCTGATCGTGGCATTTCTGGATATGGTGGAAAACCACAAGATGATCGTGGAAAATTCCGGTCTGCTCACGGCGGCGGCTTTAAAGCATCTGAACGTGAAAAACAAAAAGGTGGTGTCCATCCTGAGCGGCGGCAACATGGATGTGATCACCATGTCCTCCGTGGTTCAGCTGGGGCTGATCCAGAGAGACCGCATCTTTACGGTCTCCGTGCTGCTCCCGGACACGCCGGGGCAGCTGGTGCGGGTGTCCACTGTGGTGGCGGAAAATCAGGGCAATGTCATAAAGCTGGAGCACAACCAGTTTGTGAGCACCAACCGCAACAAGGCGGTGGAGCTGAAGATCACCATGGAGGCGTTCGGCACCGAGCACAAGAACCAGATCGTGCAGGCGCTGGAGGAGCACGGGTTCAAGCCCAGGGTGATCCGCACAAGCCTGTAAAGCACGGATACAAGAAACACACGGGCTGTCAAGAAAAAAACCTTGACAGCCCGTGCGTTTTATATTATGATGGCAAAGGTGATGAAAATGGAGCGGATCCTGGAACGCACGCTTTTGTTTGATTTTTATGGCGAGCTTTTAACAAAGCACCAGCGGAATGTATATGAAGAAGTGGTGCTCAACGATACTTCCCTGTCTGAGGCGGCGGAGGAATACCAGATCAGCCGCCAGGGCGTGCACGACTTGATCCGGCGCTGCGACCGCATCCTGGAGGATTACGAGTCGAAGCTTCATCTCCTGGAAAAGTTTCTCTCCATCCGCAGGAAAGTGGAGCAGATCCACGATCTTGCGCAGGGGCAGGAGGAGATCGAGAGGATCTCCGGGGAAATTCTGGAGGAATTATAACATGGCATTTGAGAGCCTTTCCGATAAATTACAGAATGTATTTCGAAACCTGCGGGGCAAGGGCCGTCTGACGGAGGCGGATGTGAAAGCCGCCCTGAAAGAAGTGAAAATGGCGCTTCTGGAGGCGGACGTCAGCTTTAAAGTGGTAAAACAGTTCATGAACGCCGTGCAGGAGCGGGCGGTGGGCCAGGACGTGATGACAGGCCTGAATCCCGCGCAGATGGTGATCAAAATTGTAAATGAAGAAATGATCGCCCTGATGGGCTCCGAGACGACCGAGATCGCCCTGCGGCCCGGCGGGGAGATCACCGTGATCATGATGGCCGGCCTGCAGGGCGCAGGCAAGACCACCACCACGGCAAAGATCGCCGGCAAACTGAAGTCCAGGGGCAGGGTGCCGCTGCTGGCGGCGTGCGACATTTACCGTCCCGCAGCCATACAGCAGCTGCAGATCAACGGCGAAAAACAGGGCGTGGAAGTGTTCTCCATGGGCGACAAGCAGAGTCCGGTGAACATCGCGAAGGCCGCGGTGGAACACGCAAAGAGCCACGGGATGAACGTGGTGATACTGGATACCGCCGGACGCCTTCACATCGATGAAGAAATGATGAACGAGCTGGTGGAGATCAAAAACGCCGTGCACGTGGATCAGACGATCCTTGTGGTGGACGCCATGACCGGCCAGGACGCGGTGAACGTGTCCCAGATGTTTAACGACAAGATCGGGATAGACGGCGTGATCCTCACAAAGCTGGACGGCGACTCCAGAGGCGGAGCCGCGCTCTCCATACGGGCCACCTGCGGGAAGCCCATCCTGTACGTGGGTATGGGCGAAAAACTCTCCGACCTGGAGCAGTTTTATCCGGATCGCATGGCTTCCAGGATCCTGGGAATGGGCGATGTGATGAGCCTGATCGAGAAGGCGCAGGAAAATCTGGACGAGGCCAAAGCGCGGGAGATGGAGCAGAAGTTCCGCAAGGCCACCTTCGGCTTTGACGATTATCTGGAGAGCATGAACCAGATGCGGGGCATGGGCGGCCTGTCCAATATCCTGAGCATGCTTCCCGGCCTGGGAGGCAGCAAAATGAAAGAGCTGGACGGCATGATCGATGAAAAGGCGCTGACCAGGAACGAATCCATCATTTTTTCCATGACGCCGGAGGAGCGGGCGAACCCCGATATCCTGAATCCCTCCCGGAAAAAGCGGATCGCGGACGGGAGCGGCGTGGACATCGCGGAAGTCAACCGTCTGGTGAAGCAGTTTGAGCAGAGCCGGAAGCTGATGAAGCAGATTCCGGGGCTGATGGGCGGCAAAGGTGGTAAAAGAGGAAGATTCAAACTTCCCTTTTAACATAGAAAGCAGATGAATCAATTAAGGAGGTGAAAATACAAATGGCAGTGAAGATCAGATTAAGAAGGATGGGACAGAAAAAGGCTCCTTTCTATAGAATCGTTGTGGCAGATTCCAGATCTCCCAGAGACGGAAGATGTATAGCAGAGATTGGTACGTACAATCCGAATACCGACCCGAGCGAATTTAAGATCGATGAAGAACTGGCTAAGAAGTGGCTTGCAAATGGCGCACAGCCGACCGATGTGGTAGGCAAGCTGTTTAAGCTGGCTGGCATCGAAAAATAAGGTGAGGTGATGGTAATGAAAGAATTAGTAGAAGTGATTGCCAAATCTCTGGTTGAACATCCCGAGGAAGTTGTGGTCACGGAAAAGGAAAACGGCAGAACAACCGTGATCGAGCTGAAAGTAGCCCAGTCCGATATGGGTAAAGTGATCGGAAAACAGGGCAGAATTGCAAAAGCAATCCGCGCGGTCGTGAAAGCGGCGGCGTCCAAGAGCGACAAAAAAGTGGTTGTGGATATCGTATAATGCGAGTGTATGGGGCTGCCTCTGGCGGCCCTTTATGCACAGTGCCCGCACAGGAAAAGGAGAAAATTATTCATATGGAAGATTTTTTGCAGGTGGGCGTGATCTCATCTACACACGGGCTGCGCGGGGAAGTGAAGGTCTACCCCACCACAGACGATGTAGAAAGATTCAAAAAACTGAAGTCGGTTTATGTGGAAAGCCGGGCGGGGCGCGTGCCGCTTTCCATCCAAAACGTGAAATTTTTCAAAAATATGGTGATCCTGAAATTTCAGGAGATCGACCATATCGAGGATGTGGAAAAATACAAAGGCTGCCCGCTGCTGATCCAGAGAAAAGACGCCGTGCCGCTGGAAGATGGCGAGTATTTCCTGTGCGATCTGATCGGGCTGGAAGTGTATGAGGACACCGGGGCGTTCCTGGGCGAACTGACAGAGATCATCCGCACCGGGGCCAACGATGTCTACGTAATAAAAATGGAAAATGAAAAAGAAGTCTTGATACCGAACACAAAAGATTGTATTATAGAAGTGTCTTTAGAGAAAAACAGGATGACAGTTCATCTGCTGGAGGGGCTTTTGTGAAATTTCATGTGCTGACATTATTTCCGGAAATGATCGAAAACGGACTTCGGACAAGCATTACCGGGAGGGCGCTGGAAAAAGGGCTCCTGTCTTTAGACACTGTAAATATCCGTGATTTTGCGGGAAATAAGCACGGCAAAGTGGATGACTACCCGTATGGCGGCGGCGCCGGCATGGTGATGCAGGCGGAGCCGGTGTACGCGGCGCACCAGTATGTGACGGCCCGGGCGGGGCGGCCCCTGCGCACCGTTTATCTGACGCCCCAGGGCAGAACGTTCCATCAGGAGATGGCGGAGGAATTTGCGAAAGAGGAGGAGCTGGTGCTCCTGTGCGGCCATTATGAGGGAATCGATGAGCGTGTGTTAGAGGAGATCGTGACCGATTTCGTCTCCATCGGGGACTACGTGCTTACCGGGGGCGAACTCCCTGCGATGGTCATGATCGACACCATCTCCCGGCTGGTGGAGGGGGTGCTGAACAACGAGACCTCCGCGGAATTTGAATCGTTTCACGACTCCCTGCTGGAATATCCGCAGTACAGCAGGCCGGAAGTGTGGCGGGGCAAGGCGGTGCCGCCTGTGCTGCTCTCCGGACATCACGGGAATGTAGAAAAGTGGAGGCGGGAACAGTCCATCCGCCGCACGGCAAAATGGCGTCCGGATCTGCTGGAAAAGGCGGATCTTACGGATAAGGAAAAGGAATTATTGAAAAAAGAAAAGGAATCATTGAAAGGAGAAGAAAAATGGGATTCGATTGGGGAAAAAAATTTGAAGAACTGGCTCAGAATGTAGGCGAACTGGCACAGAGCATGGCGAAAAAGACCGGGGAAGTGGCGGAGATCGCAGGTCTGCGCACGAAAATTCTTGGGAAAAAGAAAAAGGCGGATGACGCCATCGCGGAGCTGGGCAAAGCCTACTATGAGGCACACAAGGACGATGCGACGGAATTTGCGGAGAAGATCATCGCCATCAACGATATTTACAACGAGATCAGCGCTCTGGAGGATGAGATCGCGGCTCTGAAGGAGAAACTTCCTGAAGAAGAAAAAGAATTTGTGGACGAGATGGAGCAGGATGCGGATGAGGCGATCCTCGATGCGAAAAAAGCAGTGGCAGACGCGGCGGAAGCGGTGAGCAATGCGGTGGCGGACGAGGAATCCTCCGAGGAGAGCTGCGGATGCGATGAAGCGGAGACAGAAGATGACGCCGCAGAAGATACGGCAGAAGCGGCGAATGATGCGGCGGAAGCGGCAGAAGAAGAACCGCAGAACACAGATCAGGAGGCGTGATCTTCCGGGATGCAGGCTCTGCGATAAATTATACTTGCTTTTTTTACCGGAGCATGGTAAAATTGTCTACGTTGTGAGAAAATGAGATGGTCCTCTGTTACGTTTCTGTATTAAGAACATCCAAAAGACGAAGGAGGCACACAATGCAGGAAATTATCAAAAAAATCGAAGATGCGCAGCTGAAGGCGGAAGTGCCGCAGTTTCAGGTGGGCGACACCGTGCGGGTTTACGGAAAGATCAAAGAAGGAAACCGTGAGCGTGTGCAGGTGTTTGAGGGAACCGTATTAAAGAAGCAGGGCGGAAGTGTTCGCGCCACATTTACCGTGAGGAAAACCTCCAACGGTGTGGGCGTTGAAAAGACATGGCCCCTTCATTCACCGAACGTGGAAAAGGTGGAAGTGATCAGACGCGGTAAAGTAAGACGCGCAAAGCTGAACTATCTGAGAAATCGTTCCGGCAAGAGCGCGAAGGTAAAAGAACTGGTAAGATAACAGGTACACAAAGGGCTGTCTTTGGACAGCCCTTTTGGTCATTTCATATGAGGTTTGGCATGAAAAAATCGGCAAGAGGAGCCAGAAGAAGGCAGAAAGAAAAAAGAACCTTCCGGGAGAGATTTAACGATACCATGCTGTGGATCTTTGAGATCGCGGTGGTGGTTCTTTTTGCGTTCGTGATCGTATATTTTTTCGGGCAGGCGCGCACCAATGTGGGGCAGTCCATGGAGCTGACGCTGGCGGACGGCGATGTGGTGCTCTTAAACACCCTGAATTACCGTCTGGGAAGCCCAAAGAGAAATGACATCATTGCGTTTAAGCCCAACGGGAGCAGCACCAGCCGCACGCACATCAAGCGCGTGGTGGGCCTTCCGGGGGAGACGGTGCAGATCATCAACGGGATGATCTACATCAACGGCTCGGTATATCTGGAAAAAACAGATTATCCGTCCATGAACGACAGCGGTCTTGCGGAGGAGCCCATCACGCTGGGCGTGAAAGAGTACTTTGTGTTGGGGGACAACCGCAACGACAGCGAAGACAGCCGGTACGCGGATGTCGGGCTGGTAAATTCCGATTACATCGAGGGGAAAGTCTGGTTTCGGGTCTCCCCGTCCGAGGCTTTCGGCCTGATCCGATAGAGAGGTTTGCAGATGGATTATCAGTGGTACCCCGGTCATATGACAAAAGCAAAGCGTATGATGCAGGAGGACATCAAGTTAATAGACCTGATCATTGAGCTTGTGGATGCGCGGATCCCCGTTTCCAGCAGGAACCCGGATATCGATGAGCTGGGGAAGAACAAGGCCCGGGTGATCCTGCTGAACAAGGCGGATCTGGCGGATGATGCCGCCAACCGGGAATGGAATGACTTCTTCGCGGAAAAAGGATATCTTACCGTGCTGCTGGACGCGCGGAGCAAAGCGGGCATGGGCACTTTAACCAATGTCATCCGGGAGGCGTGCCGGGAGAAGATAGAGCGGGACCGCAGGCGCGGGATCATAAACCGCCCGGTGCGCGCCATGGTGGCCGGGATCCCAAACGTGGGAAAATCCACGTTTATCAATACGTTTGCGGGGAAAGCCTGCGCGAAGACCGGCAACCGCCCCGGGGTTACCAAAGGGAAACAGTGGATCCGGCTGAACAAAAATGTGGAGCTTTTGGATACGCCCGGGATCCTGTGGCCAAAATTTGAAGATCAGACAGTGGGGCTCCGCCTGGCTATGGTGGGGTCGATCCGTGACGAGATACTGAATGTGCAGGAGCTGGCGCTGGAACTGATCCGTTTTCTGAAAGAGGCGTATCCCGGCGCGCTGGATGCCCGCTATGGCTGCGGGGAGCAGCCACAGGACGCGGCTGTGCTGGCAGAGATCGCCAAAAGCAGGGGCTGCCTGCTGAAAGGGCAGGAGCTGGACTATGAAAAAGCATCCGGCATCCTTCTGGATGATTTCCGGAGCGGAAAGCTGGGGCGGATCACGCTGGAAAGGCCGCTGCTGCCTTCCGGCGCAAAATGAGCGCAGGGGAAGATTATGAGAGAGAAAATAAGGGTGCCTGGCGGGTTCCTGTTTTTTTCCATCGTGCTGTTTGCGGCCATCGCCATGCCGTTTTTGCTGCGGATCACCGTGGTGAAGGGCGATTCCATGCTGCCCGCGCTGGAAAACGGAGACCGCCTGCTGATCGACAGACTGAGCTATCACCTGGGAAAACCAAAGCGGTTTGACGTGGTGATGTTTTCTTATCCGTACAAGCCGAACACGTATTACATCAAGCGCGTGATCGCGCTGCCCGGGGAGACGGTGCGCATCGATGCGGAGGGCATGATTTATGTAAACGAAAAGCCGCTTTCTGAGAATTACGGGAACGCGCCCATCCGGGACGGCGGGCTGGCGGCGAACGCACTGACGCTGGGGGAAGACGAATACTTTGTGCTGGGAGATAACCGGAATTTCAGCATGGACAGCAGAGAACCGGATGTGGGAAACATACGGGAGAGCGACATCGTGGGAAAGGGCTGGCTCTGTGTGTTCCCGTTTAGCAGATTTGGAGTGATCAGGTGATGCAGGAAAAAATAAAAGATATCCGCACAAGGCTGGAGCAGGCAGACCGCAGCGAGCTTTCCGGCCTTCTTGCATTTTATGAAAAAGACGGCAGAGCGGGGGTGACGGCCCTGCTGCAGCGCTTTCAAAAAAAGCTGGAGAGAGAAGAAAAAGAGGACGCGCGCCTCTGGGAGATGCTTTCCTACGAGCGGACCTACAGCGAATACGGAGCTATCTGCGGGATCGATGAGGCCGGGAGAGGCCCGCTGGCGGGGCCGGTGGCGGCGGGAGCCGTGATCCTCCCAAAAGGATGCACGATCCGCTATCTGAACGACTCCAAACAGCTCTCGGAGAAAATGCGGGAGCAGCTGTACGATGAGATCATGGAAAAAGCGGTGGCCGTGGGCGTGGGGCTGGTATCCCCGGCCCGCATAGATGAGATCAACATCCTGCAGGCCACCTACGAGGCCATGCGAAAGGCCATTGCGCAGCTTGCGGTGAAACCGGATCTTCTTTTGGTGGACGCGGTGACCATCCCGGATGTGCCCGTGCGCCAGGTGCCGATCATCAAGGGAGACGCAAAAAGTCTCTCCATCGCGGCGGCCAGCGTGATCGCCAAGGTGACCAGGGATCGGCTGATGCTGGAATACGACAAAGAAATGCCGGAGTACGGGTTCGCGGGGCACAAGGGCTACGGTTCCGCCGCGCACATCCAGGCGCTGAAGACCTACGGGCCGTCCGCGATCCACCGGCGCACCTTTATCAAAAATTTTGTGGGAGATCCGATGCAGCGTGAATAAACGGAGTTTGGGAGCCGATTATGAGGAGATGGCGGCCCGCTTCCTGGAGGAAAACGGCATGCGCATCCTGGAGCGAAATTTCCGCTCCCGCACAGGTGAGATCGACATGATCGCGAAGGACGGGCGGTTCCTCGTGTTTGTGGAAGTGAAATACCGCGCCGACTGCGGGATGGGCTCGCCCCTGGAGGCAGTGGACGCGCGAAAACAGAAAAAGATCATACAGACGGCGCAGTATTACCTGCTGAAAAACGGCTGCGGCACAGACACGCCCTGCCGTTTTGATGTGGTGGGGATCGTGGGGACGGATATCACCCACATCAAAAATGCGTTCTGGACGTAGAGGTAGAGCCATGCAATGCCGATCGTTTTGTGGATATTGCGTATATCAAAAAAGGCGTTCCGGATGCAGAGCCATGCAATGCAGATCATTTCCCGGATCTTGCGTATATCAAAAAAACGTTCCGGGTGCAGAGCCATGCAATGCAGATCGTTTCCCGGATATTGTGTATATCAAAAAATGTATTCCGGGTGCATCGATTGCCCTGGTATGGTGACGATAGGCTACGCCACTAGAAAACGATACAGCGATACTGTTGTCAGAGAAATGGAAAAGGCGGTGCAAAGAATGAGCGATCGTTCGGGCAGAAAATGGAAACGAAAAGGTGCACACGAGATTCTGACCGTGCGGGAAAAAGACGGCGTGACCTGGCTGTCTTACCCGGCTTTCTCGGAAATGGACGGGATCGTGCACGGATTTTCCACGCGCATGGGCGGGGTAAGCCAGGCCCATCTATCTTCCATGAACCTGAGCTTTTCCAGGGGCGACCGGGAGGAGAACGTGCGGGAAAACTTCCGCCGGATCGGCGCGGCGATCGGCTTTGCGCCGGAGAACCTGGTGTTTTCCGATCAGACGCACACGGCGAATGTGCGCGTTGTCACGGAAAAAGACCGGGGAAAAGGCTTCACACAGCCGCGGGACTACACGGATGTGGACGGCATGGTGACAAATGTGCCCGGCCTGGTGCTGGCCACATTTTATGCGGACTGCGTGCCGTTATATTTTGTGGATCCCGTAAAACGTGCAGTGGGCCTGTCCCATTCGGGCTGGCGCGGCACGGTGCAGAAGATCGGCCTGGTCACCGTAAAAACCATGGAGCGGGAGTACGGCTGCCGTCCGCAGGACATCTATGCGGCCATCGGGCCGTCCATCTGCCAGGACTGCTATGAAGTGAGCGAGGATGTGGCGCAGATCTTTGCGGACAGCTTTGACAGATCCTGCCATGCGCAGCTCTTTTACCGGAAGCCGGACGGGAAATATCAGCTGAATCTCTGGCGCGCGAACGAAGAAGTGTTAAAAGAAGCAGGTATTCTGCCGGAACACATTTCTGTGACCGACATCTGTACCTGCTGCAATCCAAATCTGTTATTTTCCCACCGCGCATCCAAAGGGATGCGGGGGAATCTGGCGGCGTTTCTGGGGCTTCGGGAGCCGACCGCCCCCAATTCGGCAAAAATCCAAACAACGATGTAAACAATAATCTAAAAAACAATGGAAACAAAAATCCCTTTTATTCTTACTTTGTTCCTTGACTGGACGTGCCCCGGATAGAAGCAAGAAGCTGGTTGATCTTATCCGTGGGAGAGATCACGTGCTCAATGGAAACATCGTGGTTGAGGGAATCGATAATGCTTGCCAGGAACCCGGCCATATCCGCCTCCTGATAATAGGGCTTGGAGAGAAGCTCCGGCGTGCGGTAAGTCAGATTCGTCGTAATGATCTTGTGTATATAACCCTTCTCATAATAATCATCGAACTTGTCGAAGCCATCGGTGAACAGCCCGAACGTGGTGCACACAAACACGCGGTTCGCATTGCGGCTTTTCAGCTGCTTGGCTACATCCAGCATACTCTCGCCGGACGAGATCATATCGTCCACGATCACTACATCTTTTCCGCTCACAGAATCGCCTAGAAATTCGTGGGCCACAATGGGGTTCTTCCCGTTTATCACCGTAGAATAATCCCGTCTCTTATAAAACATTCCCATATCCACACCGAGAACCGTGGAAAAATACACGGCGCGGCTCATTGCGCCCTCGTCCGGGCTGATGATCATCAGATGATCGCTGTCGATCTTCAGATCCGGCGTGGAGAGGATAAGCGCCTTTAAAAACTGATAGGTGGGCATGAAGGTGTCAAAACCGATCAGCGGCACCGCGTTCTGCACGCGGGGATCGTGCGCGTCGAAGGTGATGATGTTGCTCACGCCCATGTTTGCCAGCTCCTGCAGGGCAAGGGCACAGTCCAGAGATTCCCTGCCGGAACGCTTGTGCTGCCGGCCTTCGTAGAGGAAGGGCATCACCACATTGATGCGCTTCGCCTTGCCGTCGCTGGCGGAGATGATCCGCTTCAGATCCTGAAAATGATTGTCCGGGGACATGTGATTCGTTATCCCGCACACCTTATAGGTCAGACTATAATTTGTGACGTCGGCCAAAAGAAACAGATCGCAGCCGCGCACAGAAGAATGAATGATTCCCTTCCCCTCGCCGGTGCCGAACCGGGGGCAGGCGCAGTCCAACAGAAAAGAGTCGGAAGCGTAGTCTGCGTAGCCCAGACTGTCGGACGGCATGGTGGGATTTGCGTGGCGATATTCCACGAGATAGGCGTCTACCTGTTCGGCAAACGAACGACATCCTTCCAAAGCGGCGATTTTCAACGGAGCAAGCGGAACAGTGTGAAGCATTGGATCAAAATTCACAGCCATGAGGACCTCCAAACGAACCAGAAGATTCGAGATATTTTTACATAACTTTACATATACAGTATAAAGAGAAAAAATGGGCGCGTCAAGAGAAAATGCAATTCCGGCAAAGTCATTTACGCTGCGTTTTTTTCTCTGGCAGCCGTCAGAAGACCTGCTTCCGCCAGATAATCAGCGACATGCTCCCGCAGATGATCAACGATATGCTCCCGATTCTTTTGGTTTATGAATTTTCCGAAAAAATGGAAATTCGCTGCCAGATCTATGATGAATCCAAAGAAAAAATGAAAATGCACTGCCCAATATATCACAAATTTTATATGCATAATTATAATATTTTTGTGTATTTAATTCAAATACATGCAAAAAACTTATACTAGATATGGGTCTGAAATTGTATAATATGCTTGTCGTTTTGCTAATCCGATGCTATAATATGGTAAATTTTCACAGGAGGCGAGTGTTATGAAAAGAAAAGCAGTTGCAATTCTATTGTGTGGGCTGTTGACTGTGCAAAGTGCAGTTACGGTTATAGCGGAAGACATGACCGTGCAGACAATAGCGCCGCAGGAAATGACACAGGATGAAGAAGCTGCAGTGCAGAAGGAAGAAGTCACGGTGCAGGAGGAAGAACCAGCAATGCAAGGGGAAGAATCCGTGATACCGGAGATGGCGGCATCGCAGGAATCCACAGCGCCAGCTATGGCAGAGGAAAATGCGCTGTCTGTAAATGCGCCTGTGACGGAAACAGAAATGGCATGGCAGGAAGAAACAGCTGCGCCGGAACAAGAGACAACAGTGGAGTTTCAGCCGGAGACTGCGGTAACGGAAATACAGTCAGAAACTGTGAGCACAGAAGTTCAGCCGGAGACTCCCGTTGAGGATCCGCAGTCCGAGACAGACGAAATAACCGAGTCAGTCGAGACAGAATACCGTTCGGAAACAGCCGATGAGGAGGAGCTTATATTGACGGCGGAAGCCCAGCCGCTGGAGCCTTTTGAAGAACTGACCGCGGAACCGGAAGTGGCATCCGAGGATGGGGATGTGGTTATTGATGGAACCAATTTCCCGGATGAAACTTTTCGCGGCTATGTTTCAGAAAATCTGGATATCAATCAGGATGGAACATTGAGTGCAGAGGAATGTGCACAGGTAACGGAAATGGATGTTTCCGGTATGGATATAACGGATTTAACAGGAATAAAGCATTTCCATTCTCTCACTTATTTGAATTGTGTAAAAAACCAACTGACAAGCTTGGATGTGAGTGGGATGTTTGCGCTGACGGATTTGGATTGTTGGTTTGAAAACAAATTGACGAGTTTAGATGTGAGTGGGACTGCACTAACAAAACTGGATTGTGAACTTGGTTACCTGGAAAGTCTGGATGCGAGTAATATTCCTACGCTGATAACATTGGATTGCAGTGATAATTTCCTGACAAGTTTGAATGTAAGCGGAGATGCTGCGCTGACAGAGCTGTTTTGCACTATAAACGACTTGTCAAGCCTGGATGTGAGCGATAATCCTGCGTTGAAGGAATTAGATTGTTCTTGTAATCGGCTGACGAATCTGGATGTGAGTGAGAATCCAGTGCTGACAGTGCTGAATTGCGGTGTAAACAGCCTGACAAGTCTGGATGTGAGCATGAATCCTGCACTGACGAAACTAGGTTGCGGTGTAAACAACTTGACAAGTCTGAGTATAAGCGGGAATCCTGCACTGACAACATTAATTTGCCATGAAAACCAACTGACAGGTCTGGATGTAAGCGGTGGCCTTGCATTGGAAGAACTGGAGTGCAGAAGTAATCAGCTGACGAGTTTGGATGTGAGTAGCAATCCTGCGTTAACAAGTTTGGCTTGTAACAACAATAAAGCCTTGACGAGCCTGGACATAAGCAATAATCCAGTATTAGATACCCTGGATTGTGTGGCCTGCGCCCTGACGAGCCTGGATGTGAGTCACAACTCCATGTTGACATCGTTGAATTGTCGTCAAAACCAATTGACAAGTCTGGATGTGAGCAGAAACCCTGCGTTACAAAGCCTGATTTGTAATTTCAATCAACTAACAAGTTTGGATATAAGTGGGAACCCTATGCTGGGATTGTTAGACTGCGGTGAGAACCAACTGACAAGCCTGGACGTAAGCCATAATACGGTGCTAGTAAGTTTGGAGTGTAATGACAATCAGCTGATGGATCTGGATCTGAGCTGTAATACAGAACTGGGCTATGTATGGTGCTACAATAATCATCTTACAAGTATGAATATACCGTGCAAGCCATTTGCTGTGTATTGCAATAGCGATAATGGCAATACCAGAGATGTGGTTTTGGAACATACGAAAGATGGATGGGAATTAGATCTAGAAAAGCTGGTCGGCATTGGAAATGTTGGCAATGTGAAGATCACATCGCAGCCTGCCGGGATGAGTCAGAATGGAAATATCCTGTCCTTTACAGAAGGGATTCCGGAAACGTTAACGTATCTCTATGCTGTTGGAACAACTTACTTCATGCCTGCAGGGGAGTATTGCTACATGAATGTCACCCTGAACATGAGTGGCTCGCATGACTATCAGGAGACAACCGTCAAGCAGGCAACATGTGTGGAAGAAGGGCAAACAGCAAGTGTCTGCACGATTTGCGGTGAAAGGGTAGAGGGTTCTGAGAAATCCCTGACCAAAACAGATCATGTCTACAAAGCTGTAACCGAGCCAGCCACCTGCGTAAAAGAAGGCAGAAGTTATCAGCAGTGCACGGTGTGCGGCGCGATAACTGATGAACAGACATTGCCCAAAATAGACCATACCTATGAAAACGTAACTGAGCCAGCCACCTGTGCCAAGGAAGGCAGAAGTTATCAGCAGTGCAAGGTATGCGGTGCGATAACCGGGGAGCAGACCATTGCAAAGATCACCCATACATATGGTGCATATAAGATCACCACGGAGCCGACCGTCTTGAAGGAAGGCGTACAGACCAGCACATGTTCCGTGTGCGGGGCGAAACAGACAAAATCCATTGCAAAACTGAAAGCAGCTGTAAAACTGAATGTAAAGAAGATCCCGCTGCAGGTGAAGAAAACCTTTGCGGCAAAGGCATACGTAACCGGCCTGCAGAAAGGGGACTCCATCAAAACATGGACGTCCAACAAGCCTAAAGTGGCCACTGTAGATAAAAAGACCGGCAAGGTAACGGCAAAGAAAAATGGAACGGCAGTCATCACCGTCACCACAGTGGGCGGTGCAAAGAGTTCCTTCACCGTTACCGTGCAGAAACCGGCGGTAAAGACCACGGCAATCTCCGGTCTGAAAAAGAGCACTTCTGTGAAGATCGGCAAAACCATTACCAAAAAGCCCGCCATCACACCTATCACCAGCCAGGATAAGGTGACCTACGCAAGCTCCAACAAGAAAGTGGCCACCGTATCCGCCAAGGGCGTAGTGAAGGGATTAAAAGCGGGTACGGCAAAGATCACGGTTACATCGGGCAAGAAGAAATTTGTGGTCACAGTGAAAGTGACAAAGCCTGCGGTGACAGCTATTAAGAACGTGCCAAAGAGCGTAAGTGTAAAGAAGGGGAAGACCTACACACTGAAGCCGAAGTTCTCGCCAGCGGGGAGCAGTGGAACCTTGAAGTACACTTCCTCCAACAAGAAAGTGGCCACGGTGAACGCAAAGGGCAAAATTACGGCGAAGAAAAAAGGTACCGCCACCATAACGGTGCAGACTGGAAAAATTAAGGTGACCTGTAAAGTTACGGTGAAATAAAAAGTCTGCAAAAATAGATCACGACTGCAGATAGACGGTGACAGAAAAATTTGCACTTACAGGAGAGATCAAAAATGGGAGGAAAGAGTATGAAAAAGAGACTGACTGCCATATTCCTGGCAGCAGGATTGATACTGCAGAGCTCGGCTGCGATGGCAGAGGAGACCGTGTGGACGGATGTCATTGCAGACGAGCAATCGATTCAGGCACTGGAAACAGTGGTTGTGGAGCCAGAGACTGCCGTACAGATTCCAGAAGCGCTGCCAACTGAAACCGTGCAGACAACGGAAGAAATGCAGACGGCAGAAACGGCGCAGGCAACCGAGGCGGTTCCGACCATAGAAACAGTGCAGGCAACCGAAGCAGTGCAGGCAACCGAGGTAGTGCCGACCACAGAAACAGTGCAGGCAACCGAGACAATGCCAGTTACCGAAACAGTGCAGGTTTCGGAAGTAACGCCCACCACAGAAATGGGACAAACAACAGAAATGATGTCATCCGCAGAGACGGCACAGACTACAGAAACCCAGCAGGAAACAGAAACCGCGCAGGCAGCAGAAGCAACGCAGGAGCCGGAGATCGCGGAAGATGTGGAACCGGAGCTCATTCTCACACCGGACATAGAGACAGAACAAAGCCTGGATGAACTGGAAAGTGAATGGGCGGAGGAAGCAGGGCTTATCAGCAATGAGGCGGATCTGATAGCGGTGGCCTCTGTGAATGCTCAGAACATAGATCTGTATGCGTTGGATGATTCTTATGCCCAAAAGCTGTCCATCCCATCAGACTATCCGCAGGAGTTTCAGCTGCAGGTGACTGATAAAGAAAATGCCACCTATTGGGTGACAGAGGGAGAAAGCGTCACGGTCACAGAGGATGGGCTGATCTGCCCGGCTACCAGAGTGATGTATTGGAACGGTAGTGTAGGAAGCAGTTGGCCTACTGGGCAAGAAGGTGAGCAGGAGGAAATCGAATATATTTTTGGCACATCCATTGTGCAGGTAATGGATGGAGCCTCCGTATACAATGTTACGGTTACCGTTCACGATTATGCAGATATATATGCAGAAGGGGTGATGGATCAATATCTTGCGGATAATATCAAAGCGGGTATGAGCGATTACGAGCTTTTGGATACCATTGCCCGCTTTCCGGCACAGTATGACTATGATGCGCATTATTCCGGATATACAGGGATGATCATATTTGGCGGGGGTGACTGCTGGGCAAGCACGGACGCCATCATGTATTTGTGTAAAAAAATGGGGCTCCAGGCGCGCGACCGCGCAGCGGCGACAGACTATGGAGCTGGTTCCGGGCATAGAAATGTGGTCATCTCCTTAAACGGAAAGACCTATATGGCTGACGCGGGTTATGTGGAAGCTGCTCCGCGGTATTATTTGCTGGAGGAAATAGATGCGTTCCGCTACAGCCTCAATGAAGATAAAACATCTGTCACGATCACAGAGTATATCGGTGCGGACTACGATGTGGAGATACCAGATTACATCGATGGATATGCGGTAACAGCCATTGGCGACGGTGCATTTTATTGGAATAGTACGATAACATCAGTCCATATCACAGAAAAAGTGACAAGCATAGGTGCGGGTGCGTTTGCTGAATGTGATGAACTGAAAAGTGTCTCACTTCCGGCTGCGCTGAAGGTAATCGGAGAAGACGCTTTTAACGACAGCGGTGTGGAGAGTATAGTCATTCCGCCTGGTGTGACAGAAATCAAGGCGGGGACATTTGACAGATCCAACTTGAAGTCGGTCACATTTACAGGAGATCAGCTAAAAACAATTGGGGAACTGGCTTTCCATTGGTGTAAACTGACCTCTGTTGAAATCCCGGCCGGGGTCGAAAGCATTGGAAAGAATTCGTTCACTGCCAACTATGATCTGGCGGAAATCAATGTTGTGCCGGAAAATGCGTATTATTCTTCTGTAGACGGCGTGCTGTTCAATAAAACGCAGACCGTATTGCTCCAATATCCGGCTAAGAAGGCACAGAGCAGCTATGATATACCACAGAGCGTAACTACAATCGGATATTCCGCATTTGAAGATGTGGGAGAATTGAAAAAAGTTACGATTCCCAAAAGTGTAACATCGGTGGGGGAATATGCGTTCGGAGCTAGTGAGAGTCTGGAGGAAATCTGGTTTGAAGGTGAGGTGCCTCAAATTGAAGAAAGGGTATTTTCCTCTACATATAGATGGGATCCGTACACAGGCGATTACATATATAATCCCCATACAATATATTATCCAAAGAAAAATACCAGTTGGACAGAGAATTTTCGGAAAAGTATAAAAGGGAATCTTATATGGAAGGATTACTGTGGCACATTAAAAGAACCGGGGCATAAGTATAAAGATATTATTGTAAAGGCAGCCACTTGTTCGAAAAGCGGAAAGAAGTATCAGCGGTGCACAGTATGCGGCGAGCAGACCGGGGAGCAGACCATTGCGAAGACAGCTCATACATATGGCGCATACAAGACCACCAAGGCGGCCACTGTTATGAAAGCGGGCACGCAGACTAGAACCTGTTCCGTGTGCGGGGCGAAACAGACAAAATCCATAGCAAAACTGAAGGCGGCTGTAAAACTGAATGTAAAGAAAATCCCGCTGCAGGTGAAGAAAACATTCTCCGCAAAGGCATATGTGACCGGCCTGCAGAAAGGCGATTCCATCAAAACATGGACATCTAGCAAGCCCAAAGTGGCCACGGTAGATAAAAAGACCGGCAAGGTAACGGCAAAGAAAAAAGGAACGGCATTCATTACCGTCACCACAGCGGGCGGCGCAAAAGCAAAATTCACTGTCACCGTACAGACACCGGCGGTAAAGACCACAGCCATCTCAGGCCTGAAGAAAAGTGCTTCCGTGAAGACCGGCAAAACCATTACCCTGAAGCCCACCATTACGCCTGTCACCAGCCAGGACAAACTGACCTACGCAAGCTCCAACAAAAAGGTAGCCACCGTATCCGCCAAAGGTGTGGTGAAGGGACTGAAAGCGGGCACGGCAAAGATCACGGTGAAATCGGGCAAGAAGAAATTTGTGGTCACTGTGAAAGTGACGAAGCCTGCGGTGACGGCCATCAAAAACGTGCCAAAGAGCGTAAGTGTAAAGAAGGGGAAGACCTACACACTGAAGCCGAAGTTCTCGCCTGCGGGGAGCAGCGGAACCTTGAAGTACACTTCCTCCAACAAGAAAGTGGCCACGGTGAACGCAAAAGGCAAGATCACGGCGAAGAAGAAAGGCACTGCCACCATAACAGTGCAGACCGGAAAGATAAAAGTGACCTGTAAAGTAACAGTGAAATAAAAGAAAGGTGTGTGAAAAATGAAAAAAAGAAAATGGATTCCCGGTATACTGGTTCTGTTCCTGATGAGTATGTTATTTGGAATGAACGCGTTTGCAGAAACACAAGCTGTGAAGAATAAATATATAAGTGGGCTTACCATTTGCGGAGTAGATGTAGTGAGCTATGGATCAGGAGGGAAATTGACCGGAAATGCTCTGCCCAAAGGAGTTTCTTATGATCTGGGTACAAATACTCTGACGCTGAACGGATGTACCATGTTTGGCAATTCCTCCGGCGACTGGCATGGCACTATTATCCGGTATGATGGCTCAATAGACCTGAACGTGCGTGTGTTGGGGGAAAATGTATTTCAGGATGCGTTTGCCGGAATAGAAATTGGTTCTGGAGGCGGCAACTTGAATGTGAGCGGAAATGGTACGATTCGTGCAAAAAACTGCCAGCAGATTTTTACAAATGATTATATACCTACCAGTGAATTAATGACGTTTCCAGATAAGGGTGGCATTTATATCAATGGAATTACGGTGGAGAGCGATGGGTGTGTGATCGCACGGGCGAACAATGAACTTTCTATTTCAAATGCTTCTATTACTCAGACAAACAGCAAGGGTTACGATTGCTATGACAAGGGTAGTGGAGGATTTAAAATAGACTCGGAGGGGAGCAAATATACAGCGATGATGTATGCAATAAGTGTTGGTTGCGGTGAACTTCCTTTTGTAGGAATGGATGAAGCAGGAAATCCGATGTGGGGTGAGTATAAAAAGGCTGGTGGGAATCTGCGCATTCAGAACTCCACCATTACATTAAAGAACAGCAAGGCTGCAATAAAGTGCCGTAGTTACGATTTTAACGGGCTGAATGCCTACATCGGGAATGGAAAGGCGGAAAAGAAGCTTGACGGGATAGAGGAAGGTTACCCAAATAGCTATGACGAAAAAAATAATGATAAGTATCTGGTGCTGAAGAACCAAGGCGGATATCTGCAGATTACACCAAAGACGGTTGATCTGAATCCCAACTATTCCATCACCAACAAAACGGACGCGGGCCAGAAGGGAAAGATCACACTATCTGCCAAATCCGCGAAAGCTGGAACAAAGATCAAAGTCACAGCAAAGCCGAACTCCGGTTATAAGCTGAGCAAGATCACGGTAAACGGGAAAAAGATTTCCGGGAACAGCTTTTCTATGCCTTCCGGGCAAGCAGTTGTGAAAGCATATTTTGAAAAGAGTATTATAAAGGTAAGTTCCGTCAAGATCAAGGGAGCATCCGCAAAACTTGCGGCAGGCAAAAAGCTGGCGCTGTCTGTGGTAGTCAGCCCCAAAACGGCCACAAACAAGAAAGTTACCTGGTCCACCAGCAACAAAAAGTACGCTACTGTGACACAGAAAGGTGTGGTGACGGCAAAATCCGCAGGAGCGGGCAAGCTCGTTACCATTACAGCGAAAGCAAAAGACGGCAGCGGGAAAAAGGCAACCTACAAAATCCGCATTATGAAAGGCTGCGTGAAAAAGATTGCCCTGAAGGCCAAGTCCAGCACAGTGAAAGTTGGAAAAACAACCACGATAAAGGCCTTGGTAAAAGCCACAAGCGGAGCGTACAAGGGCGTGAAGTATACCAGCAGCAACACCAAATACGCCACTGTCACACAAAAAGGCGTGGTGAAAGCGCTGAAAGCCGGGAAGGGCAAAAAGGTTACCATTACCGCGCAGGCATTAGATGGAAGCGGCGTGAAAGCAAAGGTCGTAATAAAGATTAAATAATAGGTCAGGAAAAAATAGACGCTGGTAGAAACGTTTGTTTTACTGGAGGAATTTGGGAGGTAGAGCAATGAAAAGAAAGACAATAGCAATCCTTTTGTGTGGGCTACTGGCCGTGCAGAGCACAGCTCCGGCTATGGCGGAAGAAATGCCGCAGACAATAGCACCGCAGGAACTGATGCAGGGTGAAGAACCTGCAATACAAGATGAGGAACCCGCAATACAGGATACAGTACCTGTGGCGCAGAATGAAGAATCCGTGATGTCAGAGACAGCGATACCGCAGGATTTCACAGCGTCAGCATCAGCGGAAGAAGAAATTCCATTGACAGATGCGTCTGTGGCGGAAACAGAACTGGCATGGCAGGAAGAAACAGCTGCGCCAGAACAGGAGACAACAGCGGAGTTTCAGCTGGGGACTGCGGGCACAGACAACCAGCTGGAGATTGCGGTAACGGAAATTCTGCCGGAAGCTGTGAGCACAGAAGTTCAGCCGGAGGCTTCTGACATGGAGCCGCAGTCCGAGACAGACGAAATAACCGAGTCAGTCGAGACAGAATATAGTTCGGAAACAGCCGATGAGGAGGAACTTGTATTGACGGCGGAAGCTCAGCCGATGGAGCCTCTTACGGTATATGATGTGCTTGGAGTATGGGAAGGAAATTATACGGAAAGTATAAATGGAGTTTTCGTTCAGAAATCAATTCGTTTGGGCATTGAGGAATGCACGGAGGACGGCAAATTGAACGGAACTGCGATCATTACTTCTGAAAATAACGAAGAATACTACGTTGAGGGGACAGTAGAATTTGTAACGGGAAGCATTGCATTTGAAGAAGCTGATTTACTGGAAAATCCAGATAGACCTATCTTTCCGTTGTTTTCAGGAATACTTCATTTGGAAGATATGACGATAACTGGTGTCGTAGACGAAGATGACAACAAACCGTTTACTTTGTCAAAGGTATCGTATGATTATGCGACGATTTCAACGCAGGCAGACCGTATAACGGTTATTAATGCACCGGATTATGATGTCTGGCTGGCAAACACCATGCTGTATGGATATGAAAACAGTGGAAATGGGTTATATACAACATTTCAAAGTTTCTCAGAACCTGTATATATGGAATTAGGCGGTTATCTGTTAGACGACGTGCCGCTGGTATCTATGTCTACAGCATGGAGTGTGTATTTTAACAGTGAATATCGGGATCAGTTTGCCAATGAGCAGAAATATATTTATGAAGTTATTCTTATGGAATACCTGAAATATGATTCGGGATATAAAGCGGTTAAAAACGAATTGATGAATAATGAAATGAAATTTAGTATGAAGTTATATAAAACGCTTGCAGGGGAATTATCTGATAATACACTGGACTACATAAGCAATATGACGCTGGAAGAAGCAACCAGTCTATTTGAAAAAACAAAAGTGATAGACCAAATTGGAACGGCTATTTCAGAGCTAAAAGATGGTGTTGACAGTGTGAAGGATTTAATAAATGTATTTTCAGAATATATGGCTCTCCAGCAGGTACGAGATGAGCGAGTTTATATGTTGAGAGCAGCAAGAAATGCTTGTGCCTCCTCAAAACATCCAAATTCGGATTTTATAAAAGCAGCAGATGAATTGATTAATATCATCGAAGGATCGACGCTGCAATATGTTCAAGGAAAATCTTTAGATTATCTTTGGAAACAAGGATGCGATTATGCATGGGATAAACTTTGTGATGCAAATCCAATATTAAAATCTATAGAATTGGGAGTATCTGGTTTAAACATGTGTTTCGATAGCACAGATGCCGCATCAAATAATTTGAAGCTGGCATTGCTTTATACAACAGACTGCTATTTGAAGCAGGGGATGATGAATGCGGCATCCGATTTTAGGGAGTATAGGTCGTCTGTAAATGCGCAGACTTTTCTTGCGTGCTTTCAGGCATATGTGCAATTCCAGATGTATGGAAATGATTTCGCAAAAACCTGGCTGAATGGATATCTTGATGGTGGGATAATTTCTAATTTTGTTAATATGATATTTTACCGCGAGAATATTTCAACAGCTAAAGAAATGATAGATCGTAGTGAAACTCAGACGTCAAACAGAAAAAACATTTTACAGCTGATAGATAAATATTCGAATCTGTATCAGCATTTATATAAGGATATTGATTGGGAAGAAATATCATATGATGCAAACGTACCTGTTACAGGAGTAAATTTTTCAAATCCGCAGATAACACTTGTAAATAAAAATAGCATATTTTTAGCATATGCTAATATAGAACCAGCGAATGCAACAAACAAAAATATAACTTATACCAGTTCTTATCCGTCGATTCTATCTGTCCCTGAAAATGGAGGTTTTGGAACAATACTTGGAGAAGGGACAGTAACAATAACGGCTAAAACAGAAGATGGAGGATACATCGCAACGCAGACTGTGACGGTTAAAAGCTGTACAGCTCCATCGTCTGAAGCAAGTGGAAGCTGTGGGACTAATGCAGAATATACATTATACGATGATGGAACAGTATTTGTTTATGGAAAGGGAGAGATATTCGTTGATGACTACAATAATATTACACATCATTACCATTCAGACGAAATAAAGGATGTAATTGTCTGTGAAGGGATAACAGAACTGGGGAATGCTGCGTTTTATGGATGCAATAATTTGGAAAGTATTAGCTTACCAGATGGGTTGACGCGCATTGGAGAGGAAGCGTTTTATAAGTGTGGTAATTTGAAAGAGATTATATTGCCAGAAAGTATAACACGGATAGAGGAAGAAGCATTCTGGAATTGTCTTAGTCTAGAAAGTATCAATTTTCCAGAAAACTTAACCTTTATTGGAACGCATGCATTTTGGTGTTGCAAAAGTTTAAAGAATGCTGTTTTGCCTAATGGGTTGACGGACTTAGAAGCGGGCGCTTTTGATTCATGTATCAGTTTAGAAAGTGTTACATTGCCAGAGGGATTGACGAGCATTGAGTCAATGGTATTTGATTCATGTAGAAACTTAACGAGCATTAACTTACCTGAAGGGGTGACCAGCATAGGGCATGATGCGTTTTATCAGTGCAAGAAGTTAAAAAACATTACACTGCCCGAAAGCTTACAGAGTATAGATAATGGTGCATTTTTTGGCTGCAGCAGCCTGACGAGTATTTATCTGCCACAGAAAATAGCGAGTGTAGGAGAATGTGCTTTTACAGAATGTAACAATATAAAAGAAATTAATCTGTCGAAAGCGGTAATCGGACAATGGCATGATGCATTTGAGGTGGAAAATGTTGAGAGTATTACTCTGGAGGAAGATATAACCAATATAGGAAGAGCTGCATTTTGTCAATGTAGAAATTTGAAAACTATCAATATACCTCATGCAGTGGAGAGCATAGAAGAATATGCTTTTTGGAATTGTACAAGTTTAACAGATATTGTTCTATCGGAAGAACTAACCACTATAGGGGACTATGCATTTATTGGATGCAGTAATTTGAAGAATATCAATCTGCCAAAAGGAGTAATAAGTATAGGGAAAGGTGCATTTGAAGATTGCAGTAATTTAATTAGCATTGAAATTCCGCAAGGACTGATGAATATAGGAAATAATGCATTTCAGAATTGTAGTAGCTTAATAAGTATTAATTTACCAGAAGGAATAACACATATAGGATTTAAAGCATTTGAAAATTGCAGCAGTTTAAAAAAAATCATTATCCCGCAAGGAGTAGAGGCGATAGAAAGTTATGTGTTCTCAAAGTGTAGTAGTTTAGAGAGTATCAGTTTGCCAAAAGGGGTAATAAGTATAGGAAGTGGAGCATTTGAGAACTGTATAAGCTTGACGAATGTTGATCTGTCAGAAGGCTTAATAAGTATTGATGACTATGCATTTAGAAATTGCAGCAGTTTAAAAAAAATCATTATCCCGCAAGGAGTAGAGGCGATAGAAAGTTATGTGTTCTCAAAGTGTAGTAGTTTAGAGAGTATCAGTTTGCCAAAAGGGGTAATAAGTATAGGAAGTGGAGCATTTGAGGACTGTATAAGCTTGTCGAATATTAATTTTCCAGAAGGGGTAATGTATATAGAACATTGGGCATTTAAGGGTTGTATAAGCTTGACGAATGTTAATTTACCAGAAGGTTTATGTCTTATCGAGTATTCTGCGTTTATGGATTGTGCTGGACTGGTGAGCATTAGTATACCAGCAAGTGTAACTGGAATAGGATATGATGGGAATAATGACCCTACTGTGTTTGCGGGGTGCAGCGAAAACCTTACAATTATTGGAAGAAAAGGATCTTGTGCTGCGATTTATGCGCATAATCAGGGCATCAATTTTGAGGAGGCACCATGTACAGAACATGTATATAAAACAGTTATTATTAAAACAGCCACTTGTATTACAAACGGGCAATCCTGCGACAAATGTATAATTTGTAATAATATAAAACCAGATTCCAGTAAATCCATTCCAGCAACAGGACACAAGTATGGCTTATGGGGAACTACTAAAACGGCTACTGTTATGAAAGCAGGCGAACAGACCAGAACCTGTTCCGTATGCGGGGCGAAACAGACAAAATCCATAGCAAAACTGAAGGCGGCTGTAAAACTGAATGTAAAGAAGATCCCGCTGCAGGTGAAGAAAACATTTTCCGCAAAGGCATATGTGACTGGCTTGCAGAAAGGCGACTCCATCAAAACCTGGACATCCAGCAAGCCAAAAGTGGCCACGGTAGATAAAAAGACCGGCAAGGTAACGGCAAAGAAAAAAGGTACGGCGGTTATCACTGTCACTACGGCGGGCGGCGCAAAGGCAAAATTCACTGTCACCGTGCAGACACCGGCAGTAAAGACCACAGCTATCTCCGGCCTGAAAAAGAGCGCTTCTGTGAAAATCAGCAAAACCATTACCTTAAAGCCCGCCATCACGCCCGTCACCAGTCAGGATAAGGTGACCTACGCAAGCTCCAACAAGAAGGTGGCCACTGTATCCGCCAAAGGCGTAGTGAAGGGACTGAAAGCGGGCACGGCAAAGATCACGGTGAAATCAGGCAAGAAGAAATTTGTGGTCACCGTGAAAGTGACAAGACCTGCAGTGACGGCCATCAAGAATGTGCCAAAGAACGTAAAGGTAAAGAAGGGGAAGACCTACACACTGAAGCCGAAGTTTTCGCCTGCGGGGAGCAGCGGAAGCTTGAAGTACACTTCCTCCAACAAAAAAGTGGCCACTGTGAACGCAAAGGGCAAGATCACGGCGAAGAAGAAAGGTACTGCCACCATAACGGTGCAGACCGGAAAAATCAAGGTGACATGTAAGGTAACGGTGAAATAAAACGGCGTGTAAATAATGATGTGCAAATAATAGATTTATTTCTGCGGATTCATAAGCAGAAGAAATAAAATATCAATCAAAGCAATGAAGGAGGCAGAGCAATGAAAAGAAAGACAGCAGCAATACTCTTGTGTGGGTTACTGGTTGTGCAGAGCACAGCCCCGGTTATGGCGGAAGAAATGCCGCAGACAATGACACCACAGGAAATGATGCAGGGTGAAGAACCCACAGTGCAGAAAGAAGAACTTGCGATACCGGAGATGGAGGTATCGCAGGAACCTGCAGCGCCAGCATCAGCGGAGGAAGAAATCTCATTGGCAGATGCGCCTGTGACGGAAACAGAAATGGCATGGCAGGAAGAAACGGCTGTGCAGGAACAGGAGCCAGCAGCTGAAACGCAGCTGGAGACAGCGGGCACAGAGATCCAGTCAGAAATTGTGAGCACAGAAATACAGCCGGAAACTGTGGACACAGAAATCCAGACAGAAGCTCCTGACATGGGATCACAGTCTGAAACAGCCGAGACAGAATATGATTTAGAAGCGGCCGATGCAGAGGAAGAACTTATCCTGACAGCGGAAGCTCAGCCCCTGGAGCCCTTTGAGGAACTGGATGCAGAGCCATTGGCTGTATCCGAGGTAGAATCCGTGGATATCAATGAAACCAATTTCCCAGATGAAGCGTTTCGTAATTACGTTTTGGGATACCTGGATACAGATGGCGATGGGATACTGAGTTCGGAGGAAAATGAACAAGTAACGGAAATGGATGTTGCTTATATGGATATAACGGATTTAAAGGGGATAGAGTATTTCCATTTTCTCACTAATCTGGATTGCAGTTCTAATCAATTAACGCACTTGAATATGAGTGGAAATCCCGCATTGATATCGCTGGATTGTGGATGGAGCGACATGCCAATGGAGAGCCTGGATATAAGCGGAAATCCTGCGCTGACAGAGTTACGATGTGCAGGAAACAGTCTGACAAGTTTGGATATAAGCGGAAATCCTGCGCTGATAGAGCTGTATTGTGTGAGAAACAACTTGACAAATCTGGATATAAGTGGAAATCCTGCGCTGATAAATCTAGATTGCAGTGAAAACAAATTGTCAAGCTTGAACATAAATAGCAATCTTGCACTAACGGAACTGGATTGCAGCGACAATCAATTGACAGATCTGGATGTAAGCGGTAATACTGCTTTGGAATATCTGAATTGCAGTGAAAATCATTTGACTAGTTTGAAATTTAATACAACTCTGGAAGGCTTGAACTGCAATTCCAATAATCTGACAGATCTGGATGTAAGCTGCTGTACGAAGCTAAATCAATTGGGATGCGGTTCCAATCAACTGAAAAACGTGGATGTGAGCAGCAATACTGCATTAACGATCTTAGAGTGCTCTAACCTTTCATTGGAAAATTTAGATGTAAGTCATAATACGGCATTGAAGTCTCTGGAATGTGGATCCAATCAACTGACAAGTTTGGATGTAAGCGAAAATACTGCATTGACAGAACTGCATGTGGAAAAAAACCAACTGACAAGTTTGGATGTAAGTCACAATACTGTGTTGCATAGATTGAACTGTAATAATAACCAACTGACAGATCTGGATCTCAGTAATAACGAAAGACTGGCTTTTTTGATATGTTATAACAATCACCTTGTAAGTCTGAATCTACAGAATAGGCAAAGAGGTGAACTTGGAGGCGTGTCTTGCTATGGCAATACCAGGGATGTGGTTTTAGAGCATACAAAAGATGGATGGGAACTGAATCTGGAAAAATTGGTTGGTGCTGGAAATGTTGAATATGTAAAGATCACATCACAGCCTGCGGGAATGAGCCAGAATGGAAATATCCTATCTTTTACAGAGGGGATACCGGCAACGCTAATGTATTCCTATACTGTTGGGCCACTGCCTACATATAGTTCAGATGGGTCAACAGGAGGAAATCTGCATATGGATGTTACTCTAAATCTTAGCGGCTCCCACGACTATCAAGAAACAACAGTCAAGCAGCCCACATGTGCGGAAGAAGGGCAGAAGGCAACAGTCTGCACGATCTGTGGCGAAAAAGTAGAGGGTTCTGAGAAAACTCTGCCCAAAACAACAGATCATGACTATAAAGCCGTAACCGAGCCAGCCACCTGCGTAAAAGAAGGCAGAAGCTACCAGCAGTGTACGGTGTGCGGCGCGATAACCGGGGAGCAGACCATTGCAAAGCTTGCTCATACATACGGCGCTTACAAGACCACCACAGAGCCGACTGTTCTGAAAGCAGGCGTACAGACCAGCACCTGTTCCGTATGCGGGGCGAAGCAGACAAAGTCCATCGCAAAACTGAAAGCGTCTGTGAAATTCACCGTGAAGAAGATCCCGCTGCAGGTGAAGAAAACCTTTGCGGCAAAATCGTATGTGACCGGCCTGCAAAAAGGTGACTCCATCAAAACATGGACATCCAGCAATTCCAAAGTAGCCTCTGTAGATAAAAAGACCGGCAAGGTAACGGCAAAGAAAAAAGGAACGACAGTCATCACCGTCACTACGGCGGGCGGGGCAAAGGCAAAATTCACTGTCACCGTACAGACACCGGCGGTAAAGACCACAGCCATCTCAGGCTTGAAAAAGAGCGCTTCTGTGAAGATCGGCAAAACCATTACCTTAAAGCCCACCATTACGCCCGCCACCAGCCAGGATAAGGTGACCTACGCAAGCTCCAACAAGAAAGTGGCCACTGTATCTGCCAAAGGTGTGGTGAAAGGGGTAAAAGCAGGCACGGCCAAGATCACGGTTACATCGGGCAAGAAGAAATTTGTGGTCACAGTGAAAGTGACAAAGCCTGCTGTGACGACCATCAAGAATGTGCCGACAAGTAAGACCATAAAGAAAGGGAAGACCTACACACTGAAGCCAAAATTCTCGCCAGCGGGGAGCAGTGGAACCTTGAAGTACACATCTTCCAACAAGAAAGTGGCTACGGTGAACGCAAAGGGCAAGATCACGGCGAAGAAGAAAGGCACTGTCACCATAACGGTGCAGACCGGAAAGATAAAAGTGAGCTGCAAAGTTACGGTGAAATAAAGCGGCGTGTAACTAATGATGTGCAAATGATAGATTTATTTCTGCGGATCCATAAGCAGAAGAATCAAAATATCAATCAAAGCAATGAAGGAGGCCGAGCAATGAAAAGAAAGACAGCAGCAATACTCTTGTGTGGGGTACTGGTTGTGCAGAGCACAGCCCCGGCTATGGCGGAAGAAATGACGCAGGCAATGCCATCACAGGAAATGATGCAGGGTGAAGAACTCGCAGTGCAAGACGATGCAACACAGGATACAGTATCTGTGGAGCAGGATGAGGAACTTTTGGCGCCAGAGACAGCGATGCCGCAGGATTTCGCAGCGCCAGATCCGGCAGAGGAAGAAATGCCATTGATAGATATACCTGTGGCAGAGACAGAACTGACATGGCAGGAAGAAACGGCAGTGCCGGAACAGGAGACAGCAGCAGAAACGCAGCCGGAGACCGCAGGCGCAGAAATCCAGCCGGAAACTGCGGAAACAGAAATCCAGACAGAGGCTCCTGACATGGAGCCACAGTCTGAAACAGCCGAGACAGAATATGATCCAGAAGCGGCCGATACAGAAGAAGAACTTATCCTGACAGCGGAAACACAGCCCCTGGAGCCCTTTGAGGAACTGAGTGCGGAGCCATTGGCTGTATCCGAGGTAGAGTCCGTGGATATCAATGAAACCAATTTTCCAGATGAAGCGTTTCGTAATTACGTTTTGGCTGAATTGGATACGGATGGCGATAAAATATTGAGTCCAGAGGAAAATGAACAGGTAACAGAAATGAATGTTTCCTGTATGGATATAATTGATTTAAAGGGGATAGAATACTTTGGCTGGCTTAATTCTTTAGACTGCAGTGAAAACTATCTGACAAGTTTGGACATAAGTGCTAATTATGCACTGACAGATTTGAACTGTATGTTTAATCGATTGACAAGTCTGGATGTGAAAAGTAATTCCGCATTGACAGATTTGGCGTGTAGGGCTAATCAACTGGTAAGTCTGGATCTGAGCGGTAATCCCGAGCTGAGAGTATTAGACTGTTCTGAGAATCAATTGACAAAATTGGATGTGAGTAGTAATTCAGCATTGACAGATTTGATATGCGAGGCTAATCAATTGACAAGTCTAGATGCCAGTGATAAACCTGCGCTGACATGGATAGGCTGCGCCTATAATCGACTAGAAAGTCTGGATGCAAGTGGTAATCCTGTATTAACATATCTGGATTGTAGAGATAACCCATTGACAAGCCTGGATGTAAGTGGAGATACTGCATTGACAGAACTGGATGTGTATAAAAATCAACTGACGAGTCTGAATGTGAGCGGGACTGCACTGACAAGCCTAGATTGCAGTTCAAACAATTTGACAAGTCTAGATGTGAGCGGGACTGCACTGACAAGCCTAGATTGCAGTTCAAACAATTTGACAAGTCTAGATGTGAGCAGCATCCCAGAACTAATGGTGCTGTATTGCGGAGGTAATCAGCTTACAAGTTTGGATGTGAGTGACAACCAAGAACTGATGGCGTTGTATTGCTCAAACAATCAGCTTACAAATTTGGATGTGAGCAACAACCCTGCGCTGACAGATCTGAGGTGCAGTTCAAACAACTTGACAAGTCTGGATTTGAGCGGTAATCCTGCGCTGACACAGCTGTATTGTGGAAGCACTCAGCTTATAAGTTTGGATGTGAGCGGCAATCCTGCACTGAAAGAGCTGGATTGTGGAAACACTCAGATTACAAATTTGGATGTGAGCGGCAACCAGAATCTAGTATTTTTGCAATGCGCAAGTAATAAGTTTACAAGTTTGGATGTAAGTGGGAATCCTTCACTGATGCATCTGGTTTGCAGTGAAAATGATCTGACAAGCCTGGATTTAAGTGCTAATCCTGCATTGGACTTTTTGGATTGTATTAGTAATAAGCTGACCAATCTGGATGTGAGCGGCAACCCTGCTCTGACAGATCTGAGGTGCAGTTCGAACAACTTGTCCAGCCTGGATGTGAGCGGCAATCAAGAATTAATGTCACTGTACTGCACTGATAATCAACTGACAAGTTTGAATGTAAGCGGCGACCCTAGGTTGCATAGGCTGGATTGCAGTAATAATCAACTGACAAGTTTGGATGTGAGCGGTAACAGTATATTAGGATATTTGAATTGTAGTGGAAACAATTTGACAAGTCTGGATTTGAGCTATAACACAGAATTAGCTAATCTGAAGTGCTCCAATAATCACCTTACCAGCCTGAACATGCAACAATGCCTCTATGCCGCAGATGGTGAAAACAATACCAGAGATGTGGATCTGGAGCATACGAATGATGGGTGGAAACTAGATTTGGAGAAGGTAGTCGGTGTTGACAATGTCGGAAATGTGAAGATTACATCACAGCCTGCCGGCATGAGTCAGAGCGGAAGCATTTTGCATTTTACAGAAGGGATGCCAGCAACGTTAGAATATTCTTATACTGCAGGGGCTATGCACGATGGAGAAGCCTGGTATATAGGGGTCATCCTAAACCTTAGCGGATCGCACGACTATCAGGAAACAACCATTAAGCAGCCCACATGTGCGGAAGAAGGGCAGATAGCAAATGTCTGCACGATCTGTGGTGAAAAGGAAGCGGGTTCCGAGAAATCCTTGCCTAAAACAACAGATCATGACTATATGGCCGTAACCGAGCCAGCCACCTGTGCAAAAGAAGGAAAAAGCTATCAGCAGTGCACAGTGTGCGGTGCGATAACTGGCGAACAGACCATTGCGAAGACTGCCCATACATACGGCGCTTACAAGACCACCACAGAGCCGACTGTTCTGAAAGCAGGCGTACAGACCAGCACATGTTCCGTGTGCGGAGCGAAGCAGACGAAGTCTGTTGCAAAACTGAAAGCGGTTGTGAAATTTACTGTAAAGAAGGTCCCGCTGCAGGTGAAGAAAACCTTTGCGGCAAAATCGTATGTGACCGGCCTGCAGAAGGGCGACTCCATCAAAACATGGACGTCCAGCAAGCCGAAAGTGGCCACGGTAGATAAAAAGACCGGCAAGGTAACGGCAAAGAAAAATGGAACAGCGGTCATCACCGTCACCACAGTAGGCGGCGCAAAGAGTACCTTCACCGTTACGGTGCAGAAACCTGCGGTAAAGACCACAGCAATCTCCGGTCTGAAAAAGAGCGCTTCTGTACAGATTGGCAAGAAAATAACCTTAAAGCCCACCATCACACCTGTCACCAGCCAAGATAAGGTGACCTATGCAAGTTCCAACAAGAAGGTGGCCACCGTGTCCGCCAAGGGCGTGGTGAAGGGATTAAAAGCGGGCACGGCAAAGATTACGGTTACATCGGGCAAGAAGAAATTTGTGGTCACAGTGAAAGTGACGAGACCTGCAGTGACGGCCATCAAGAATGTGCCAAAGAACGTAAGTGTAAAGAAGGGAAAGACCTACACACTGAAGCCGAAGTTCTC